>JAJDJJ010000099.1 GCA_030267125.1 Bacteroidales bacterium OttesenSCG-928-B11 | reverse complement strand
ATGCGTGGTTTTTCCGAAAAGATTTGACCAAATAAATGATTCCAGCAAAATGAAGAACCTGTGTGCGACAAAAAACCACTTGGGCTGAGCATCGTATATAATTAACAATTTCAGGTGAAGAAAGTTTATATAAAAATTGATGTTGTATATTATTATATATACAGTTAATATGAGCATGAAACTACAAATCAGTATTTCAAGCTTGCGTCTAATCAGATCGCAATTACTTTTTCACATAAAATAGCATGAATATGTGGGAATACGGGAGAAAGTGGGGCATTTTGTATACCAATTTCAGTTTTTGAATGCGCAGTCAAGACATTATACCTTACAGGTACACATTTTTCCAACTCATTTTTGAGGTTATGTCGAATTAAAAATGGGATACTGACTATGAAGCGATTTGCTTTCAGAAGCTCCGCTGCTTAGTCCAATTGCACTGGTTGAGCAGAAGCGCTTTGGGTACTCCATGGGAAGTTTTCTGCATGAAAGTTGGTCGCTACCTCCCCCCGTAGTGGACTTGCACCACCAAGTCATTATTCATGCACGGCACACAACAAAAAAGCCCCTCCGGTTTCCCGGAGGGGCTGTGGTATTGGGCGACGACTTACTCTCCCACCCGTGGGGGCAGTACCATCAGCGCGGCCGGGCTTAACTTCTCTGTTCGGAATGGGAAGAGGTGCGCCCCGGCGCTATCATCACCGCAATCTCTTTCGCACCGCCAAGCGGCGCTGTCCCTTAAAGACAAAGACGCGGGAAGGATCAAGCGGGCAAACAAAAAGTATCCTGTTGAGCAAGTATCGGGTGATTAGTACCGCTCGACTTTGCCATCGCTGGCTTTACATCTGCGGCCTATCGACGTCATCGTCTATAACATCCCTCAAATGAAGCCTCATCTTGAGGCGAGTTTCGTACTTAGATGCTTTCAGCACTTATCTCGTCCGAACTTGGCTACCCTGCGGTGCGGCTGGCGCCACAACAGGTACACCAGAGGTTCGTCCAGCTCGGTCCTCTCGTACTAGAGCCAGGTCCTCTCAAGCTTCTACGCCCACAACAGATAGGGACCGAACTGTCTCGCGACGTTCTGAACCCAGCTCGCGTGCCACTTTAATCGGCGAACAGCCGAACCCTTGGGACCTTCTCCAGCCCCAGGATGTGACGAGCCGACATCGAGGTGCCAAACCACTCCGTCGATGTGAGCTCTTGGGAGTGATCAGCCTGTTATCCCCGGAGTACCTTTTATCCTTTGAGCGATGGCCCTTCCATACGGAACCACCGGATCACTATATCCTAGTTTCCTACCTGGTCGACTTGTCTGTCTCGCAGTCAAGCACCCTTTTGCTATTGCACTCAACGCACGGTTACCAAGCGTGCTGAGGGTACCTTTGAAAGCCTCCGTTACTCTTTTGGAGGCGACCACCCCAGTCAAACTACCCGCCAAACATGGTCCTCCCCGCGGGGGAGTTAGGTTTCAAATAGATAAAGGGTGGTATTTCAAGGTTGGCTCCACAAGCACTGGCGTGCCTGCTTCGCAGCCTCCCACCTATCCTACACATCATATATCCAAAACCAATGTTAAGCTGTAGTGAAGGTTCACGGGGTCTTTCCGTCCCGTTGCGGGTATCCGGCATCTTCACCGGAACTACAATTTCACCGAGCTCATGGCTGAGACAGCGCCCAGATCGTTACACCATTCGTGCAGGTCGGAACTTACCCGACAAGGAATTTCGCTACCTTAGGACCGTTATAGTTACGGCCGCCGTTTACCGGGGCTTCAATTCAACGCTTCTCCCGACAAGTCGGGATGACGTCTCCTCTTAACCTTCCGGCACCGGGCAGGTGTCAGGCCTTATACCTCATCTTTCGATTTCGCAAAGCCATGTGTTTTTGATAAACAGTCGCCTGGGCCGATTCTCTGCGCCCTCTCGCGAGGGGTCCTTTATCCCGAAGTTACAGGACGATTTTGCCTAGTTCCTTAGCCATGAATCACTCGAGCACCTTAGAATTCTCTTCTCGACTACCTGTGTCGGTTTGCGGTACGGGCGACCGCAGGATAAGTTTAGCGGGTTTTCTTGACAGTCTGATTACGGCCGCTATCCGCTCACCCGAAGGCTCGCGGTACTGTCGGGGTCGAATAACAGGGGGGATTTGCCTCCCCTGATCTATCTACGCCCTTCAACGCGCTATTCCGTCAGCGCGCGGACCTTTCACTCCTGTGTCACCGCTTCACTCCTGCAGCCGGTACCGGAATATTAACCGGTTGTCCATCGGGTCCGCCTGTTTGACCGGCTACCCCTTAGGCCCCGACTTACCCCGATCCGATTAGCGTTGACCGGGAAACCTTAGTCTTTCGGTGTGCGGGGTTCCCACCCGCATTATCGTTACTTATGCCTACATTTGCTCTTCCAAAACCTCCAGTACCGCTCGCGCGGAGCCTTCGCCGGCGTTGGAATGCTCTCCTACCAATCCCGATACGATCGGGATTCCACAGTTTCGGTAGCCGGTTTGATACCCGATTATTATCCACGCCGCGCCACTCGACTAGTGAGCTGTTACGCACTCTTTAAATGAATGGCTGCTTCCAAGCCAACATCCTAGCTGTCTGTGCGGCACGACATCGTTTCCGTAACTTAACCGGCATTTGGGGACCTTAACTGATGGTCTGGGTTATTCCCCTCTCGGCCATGGACCTTAGCACCCATAGCCTCACTCCCGGAAATTAATATGCCAGCATTCAGAGTTTGTCAGGAATTGGTAGGCGGTGAAACCCCCGCATCCTATCAGTAGCTTTACCTCTGACATACCTAACCGAGGCTGCCCCTAAAGGCATTTCGGAGAGTACGAGCTATCTCTCAGTTTGATTAGCCTTTCACCCCTACGCACAGCTCATCCGAAAACTTTTCAACGTTTACCGGTTCGGCCCTCCATAACGTGTTATCGTTACTTCAGCCTGGCCATGCGTAGATCACTAAGTTTCGCGTCTACTTAACCTAACTCGTCGCCCTGTTCAGACTCGCTTTCGCTTCGATTCCCCGCCCGAGGCGGTTAATCTCGCTAAGTTCAGTAACTCGTAGGCTCATTATGCAAAAGGCACGCCGTCACCCCTCGAAGGGGCTCCGACCGCTTGTAAGCGCACAGTTTCAGGTTCTATTTCACTCTTCTGTTCGAAGTACTTTTCACCTTTCCCTCACGGTACTCGTTCGCTATCGGTCTCTCGGTAGTATTTAGCCTTGGCGGATGGTGCCGCCGGATTCAGACAGGATTTCTCCGGTCCCGCCCTACTCAGGATACCGCTACCGCTAACATTCGTGCCGGTACGGGACTATCACCCCCTCCGGTGCGCCTTCCCATGCGCTTCCCGTTAAAATGCTTCGCAGACTTCGCGGTCCTACAACCCCGGACTTGCCGTAACAAGACCGGTTTAGGCTTCTCCCCGTTCGCTCGCCACTACTTGGGGAATCATTGTTATTTTCTTCTCCTGCGGGTACTTAGATGTTTCAGTTCCCCGCGTTCGCCTCCACTTTGTGGATACCCCGGTGTAACCCGGGGTGGGTTGCCCCATTCGGAAATCCGCGGATCGAAGGTCATTTGCACCTCCCCGCGGCTTATCGCAGCTTATCACGTCCTTCGTCGCCTCCGAGAGCCAAGGCATCCCCTGTGCGCCCTTAGTAACTTACTCTTTTGTTTGTTCTTACTCGTTTGTTTGTCTCGCGCTCCGTGAACTGTCGTAACTGCTTACGAACCATAACACGAAACGCTACTTAATCCTTCCAATGTGTCAATGTACTTCTTGCAATACTAAATGTATGCGTGGTGATTGAAAATTCTTTTCAGAACGTTCAATCATTAAGGAATGATTGATTGTAGCAAATGGTGCGCTTTTGTTTGATAAAGTCGCTCCAGAAAGGAGGTATTCCAGCCACACCTTCCGGTACGGCTACCTTGTTACGACTTAGCCCCAGTTACCAGTTTTACCCTAGGCCGCTCCTTGCGGGCACGGACTTCAGGTACCACCGGCTTCCATGGCTTGACGGGCGGTGTGTACAAGGCCCGGGAACGTATTCACCGCGCCATGGCTGATGCGCGATTACTAGCGAATCCAACTTCACGGAGTCGGGTTGCAGACTCCGATCCGAACTGAGACATGCTTTGAGGATTGGCGCCCACTCGCGTGGTGGCTGCCCTCTGTACATGCCATTGTAGCACGTGTGTAGCCCCGAACATAAGGGCCGTGCTGATTTGACGTCATCCCCACCTTCCTCTCTACTTGCGTAGGCAGTTCCCGTAGAGTCCCCACCTTAACGTGCTGGCAACTACGGGTAAGGGTTGCGCTCGTTGCAGGACTTAACCTAACACCTCACGGCACGAGCTGACGACAACCATGCAGCACCTCGCAAGACGCCCGTAGGCTGGCCTGTTTCCAAACCATTCGTCTCACGTTCAAGCCCGGGTAAGGTTCCTCGCGTATCATCGAATTAAACCACATGCTCCTCCGCTTGTGCGGGCCCCCGTCAATTCCTTTGAGTTTCAACCTTGCGATCGTACTCCCCAGGTGGATAACTTATCGCTTTCGCTTGGCCGCTGAGGGTCGCCCCCCAACAACGAGTTATCATCGTTTACAGCGTGGACTACCAGGGTATCTAATCCTGTTTGATCCCCACGCTTTCGTGCATGAGCGTCAGTTGCAAGTTTGTAACCTGTCTTCACGATCGGCGTTCTGTGGCATATCTAAGCATTTCACCGCTACACACCACATTCCAGTTACACCTCTTGCACTCTAGTCCGGCAGTATCATTGGCAGGACCCCTGTTAAGCAGGGGCGTTTCACCATTGACTTACCGGTCAGCCTGCGCACCCTTTAAACCCAATAAATCCGGATAACGCTCGCATCCTCCGTATTACCGCGGCTGCTGGCACGGAGTTAGCCGATGCTTATTCATTATATACTTGCAGGCGGGGACACGTCCCCGCGGTTACTCTATAATAAAAGCAGTTTACAATCCATAGGACCGTCTTCCTGCACGCGGCATGGCTGGGTCAGAGTTGCCTCCATTGCCCAATATTCCCTACTGCTGCCTCCCGTAGGAGTCTGGACCGTGTCTCAGTTCCAGTGTGGGGGACCTTCCTCTCAGAACCCCTAATCATCGTCGCCTTGGTGAGCCGTTACCCCGCCAACTAGCTAATGATACGCATGCCCATCCTTTACCAATGAATCTTTACACCTCCAAAGATGCCCCCAAAGGTGACCATGGGATATTAGCGCCGATTTCTCAACGTTATGTCCCGGTAAAGGGTAGGTTGCATACGCGTTACGCACCCGTGCGCCACTCGTCATCAGAAGTATTGCTACTCCCATGTTACCGTTCGACTTGCATGTATTAAGCCTGCCGCCAGCGTTCATCCTGAGCCAGGATCAAACTCTCCATTCTATTTAAT
>JAJDJJ010000098.1 GCA_030267125.1 Bacteroidales bacterium OttesenSCG-928-B11 | reverse complement strand
GCGGAAACAACTGACAGTCAATGCGAAACAATGATTCTGCAAGAGCAGGACGGAAGCAATAGTAGTTCTGAATTTCCATTGCAAAATTTCAAAATTTGAATAACTCTATCAGCAAGACACTCGCGAAGCTGTTAGAGCGGGATATTTTTTTTGTCTGCATAAAGGTGTGGACGTTAAACGAAATTCTAAAATGGATAAAAAATTTAATGTAGGAGATGTCGTTCGCCTCAAATCAGGTGGGCCAGAAATGACAGTAGAAGGTTATCTTAAAGTTATGGACCAGAATGTTTTGGAATCAAAAGAAACAACAATTGTTGAATGCGTGTATTACGATGATAATAAGAGAATTAAAGTAACTCACGAACAGGATACTTTAGAATTATATCAATAATAAAAATCTTACAATTATGCATTTAAAAAGCATGTTTCAATTATTAGCACCCATTGCTGTTATTATTGTGGTATATCTTGTTTGGCATTTGCTTATATTTCTTTTTATGTTGGTTTTAGGGATTTTCGAAGGGAGATTTTATGGTGTGGATTGGCTCAATATATTTGAGTTTGATGGTAGTGGAGCTACTGCCTTTTGGATAATCAGTGGAATATTGATTATTATAGCAGAATTATTTATATCTTCACAACCCAAAGAAGATTTTGAATAAATGACATTTTCTCATTTAGCATTTCAGGATAATTAATTTTTTCAGGATAGTTATGCTCAGTTAACCATTTGAGAGAAGACAAACACCAGCTCATTGGAATCCCAGTAAACTTTGTCTTGAGATTAGGTTTATGGTTTTCATCCCCATCGCTTTCCCAAGTTGTCAATGTCGTGTCGCATACTCCACCGCATTGCCAATTGCACGCAAGAAAATGGCGGCAAATCCCCCACATGCATATTTTGCTGGAAAATTTAAAATATGCCCCGCCCAATATTTGCCGCCAATCTCTTGCTTTTGCCAGCGCATGTCGCTCAAGAAAGTTTATCCCTGATTTGCGCAGAAGGAAATGTAAGGTGTTGGCAACCTGCCCATAACAAGCAGTTTCGGCGCAATGGCGGGTGTGTCTTCGCAGGGAGATTTTTGCTATTTTTGTCACTGGTTGCTTCGGCTCAAGTGTGTGTAACCCGCCACTGCGCCAAGCTGCCAGACGTTAGCAGAAACCTTATCGCAATTTTGAAATTGAAAAAAAATTGAATTATTTTTCTTTACATATAAAATAAAGTTGTATTTTTGTCAAAATTTGTCAAGTCAAAAAAATGCAAGAGAAAAAAATTGGAGAATTACTCAGAACATTAAGAGAGAGTCACAAACTTCTTCTGAGGGAAGTATCTGCCGGAATAGCTATCGACCAAGCTTTATTAAGCAAGATAGAAAGAGGGGAAAGGCTTCCAACTAAAGAACAAGTAACAAAACTTTCCAAGTATTATCACGCAGAAAAAAACGAGTTAATCATTGCTTGGTTAAGCGATAAACTTGTAAATGAATTGGCAGATGAGGATTTGGCTCAGGAAATTTTGAAAGTTACCGAAAAGAAAATTATTCATATTAACAAAAGCAAACTTTAGTTTATGGAAAATCAAGATGTAAAACATAATATATTTGAAAACGGAGCTTTATGGTTACGAGCTGACTTTCATTTGCACACCATAAAAGATAAAGAGTTTGTTTTCGAGGAAAATCCAAATGATTTTTTCAATCAATATGTTCAACGACTAAAAGATGAAAAAATCAGCATAGGGATAATTACCAACCATAATAAATTTGACCGAGAGGAATACAAAAATCTAAGAAAAAAAGCGATTAAAGAAGATATTTGGATTATTCCGGGCGTTGAACTTTCTGTAAATGATGGATCAAATGGTATTCATTGTTTAATTGCATTCGATAGCGAGCAATGGTTGGTAAATGATGACGATTTTATTAATCAATTTCTTACGTCCGCTTTTGAAGGAATATCAAATCGTGAAAATGAAAATACTCGTTGCAAATACAGTTTGAACGAAACACTTAGTAAATTGAATGAGCATAGAAATGCAGGAAGAAATTCGTTTGTCATTATGGCTCATGTTGAACAAAATAGTGGTTTTTTACAAGAACTTGATGGAGGAAGAAAACAACAATTTGCTCAAAATGAATTGTTTCAAAATTTCGTGCTTGCTTTTCAGAAATTAAGAACGTATGATAATATACCAATTTTGCAAAATTGGTTTGGAGGGGAGATTCCAGCTTTGGTTGAAGGTTCTGATTGTAAAAACATTGCAGAGGTGGGTAAAGCACAAACGCAAAACGGAATAGAGAAAAAAACATTTGTAAAAATTGGTTCTTATAATTTTGACGCATTGATATATGCTTTGTTAGATTCAAAGAATAGATTATCTGACAAGTTACCTGAAATTAATAAAGCATGGCTCAAATCAATTACGTTTACGACAAGTAAATGGAAAAATCGCAAAATATCGTTCAATTGCGGATTGAACACCCTAATAGGAATAAGAGGTAGCGGAAAATCTACTATTTTAGAAACCATTCGCTATGCTTTAGATATTCCGCTTGGTAAAAATTCACATGAACCTCAATATAAAGAACGATTGGTTCAAAATTTCTTGGGAAGCGGTGGGAAAATGGAAGTGGAAATGATTGACAAACACGGCAAAACTTATATTGCTGAAAGAATTTACGGCGAATCAATCACAATCTATGAGCAACTAAATGATGGAAGTAGAGAAATTCAATACGGATTGAAACCCAATGCGATTATTACCAATCCTCTTTATTACGGACAAAAGGATTTATCTGATATTGGAGGAGAAACTTCGACTGAAGATTTGATTAATAAGCTGATAGGAGAACAATTAAAGTCAGCAAAGCAAGAGATAGATGAACAATCTCATAAAGTAATTTCATTAATAAATGACATTCAGAAAGTCAATCAACAATTGAAACTAAAAGAGGAAATTGAGACACGAAAAGCTTCTATCGAAAAGGATATGAAAATATTCAAAGAACTTGAAATTGATAAAAAACTGAATAAGCAAATTGAATTTAACAAAGACAGTAATCGATTAGATGGTTTATTGCGATTTGAAAATTCTGTTTTAGAGGCTATTGAAAGTGTGTATGATGAATATTATCAATCTTTTTCAAGTCAATTTTCGTATGAATCGAAAGAAAATTCGGACTTGTTCATTCAAGTTTACAATTCGGTTAAGAAATTTCAAGACACTTTTAACCAACTAAAAGAAATAATTGAGAAGTTAAAGTTGGAGAAAGGTAGTTTACAAAGTTCTAAAAAGGCATTTTCCGACAAGTATGATGAATTGAAAGAAGAATTCTCAGAGATAAAGAGAAACATAAACTTGCCTAACATTGAGGCAGATACTTATGTTAAACTATCGAAAGATTTGGATTTGCAAAATGCCAAATTAAAAGAAATCGAAAAATTGAGTCAGCGAAAGATAACGCTCAATAATGATTTAAAACTCTCTTTAGTTCAATTACAAAAACTTTGGCACAATGAATTTTTACTAATTCAAGAGAAAATTGAACAATTAAACAATGACCAATCTGCCATAAAAATTGAAATAGAATTTAAAGGAAATAAAGACCGATTCAAAGAATTTTTAAGAGACAGCGTTCGGGGAAGTGGGTTAAGTTCCAATTTAATCAGCAATATAGCAGATGATTACAATGACCTTATTGAAATATATCATGATTTTAGCGTAGAAGGAAGTAAAATAAACAACTTATGTTCGGGAGGAAGTAATCTTACCAATTTTAAATCAAAATTCGCAGAGTATATTAGAGATTTTCTGACTTATCGAATTCCTGATAAATTTATTATTTACTACAAAGGAAGACCTTTGAAAGAACATTCATTAGGACAAAGAGCTTCGGCGTTGATTATTTTCATTTTAACGCTAAAAGAAAATGATTTAATTATCATTGACCAACCCGAAGATGATTTGGATAATCAAACGATATATGATGATGTTATTTCCGAATTGAAAAAATTGAAAACGCAGACACAATTTGTATTCGCAACTCATAATCCTAACATTCCTGTATTGGGAGATTGCGAGCAGGTTGTAAGTTGTCGTTATGACAATGACACCGTTGGCATTATGGAGGGAAGTATAGATGATAAAGAGATACAACAAAATATTGTCGATATTATGGAAGGTGGAGATGAAGCATTTAAACAACGAAAATTAATTTACGAACTATGGAAGCATTAGAATTATTAGAACTCATACAAAAAGGAGAAAGCAGTACAGTTCAATTTAAAGAACGAATTGAAGATACCCATAAGTTAAGCCAAGAATTAACCGCTTTTTCAAATACAAAAGGCGGTATCATTATTATTGGGGTAAACGACAAAACAGGAAGTATCAATGGGCTTTCTTTTGACGAAATACGTTCACTCAATGAACTGATTGTTAATTCTACGACAAACAATGTGAAACCGCCTATTATCATAACTTCCGAAACAGTTTTAATTGATGGGCAAAGTTTAGTTGTTATCTATGTTGAAGAAGGATCCAGCAAACCATATAAAGATAAAAATGGGGCTATTTGGGTTAAAAATGGTTCTGATAAAAGAAAAGTTGTTGCCAATGAAGAAATGGCACGGCTTTTACAAAGTAGCAAAACGATGTTTGCTGATGAAACACTTGTTGGTCGCTCTTCTATTTCCGATATTGATATAGATTATTATAAAAAAGTCTATGAAAAAAAGTTTAAAATTTCCTTTGACACTTCAAAAGTCGATTTACAAACGTCTCTACAAAATCAACAATTATACAGAGATGGAGAATTAACGTTGGCGGGAGTATTGTTGTTCTGTAATAACAGACAAGAACTTAGACCTTTGTTTTCCGTACAATGTTTTTCTGTTAATTCTACCAATTTATTAGGAAATAGTTTTGATGATAATGAACCTCCTTTTGATGGAAAATTGGAAGATGTGTATTATCAAACTATGAGATTTATTGAAAGAAATATTAAGAAAGTTCCGTCAGGCGATTCATTTAATAGTGAATTAGAGTGGGAAATTCCAAAGGAAATTTTTGAAGAATTAATCGTAAATGCTTTAGTTCATAGAGATTACTTTATAAATTCTACGATAAAGGTATTTATGTTTTTAGATAGAATAGAAATAGTAAGTCCGGGGAAATTACCTAATTCTCAAACAGAAAAGACAATTCAAAATGGAGTTTCAATACCACGTAATCCAGTATTACAATCTTTAGCTCAATATGTATTGCCATACAAAGGAGCAGGAACAGGAATTATGCGTGCATTGTCTATTTATCCTAATATTGTATTTCGCAATAAAATTGAAAATGAACAATTTATATCTATCATAGAAAGAAAAAGCGAATAATCAACAACGGCTTCTGCTAACAAGCGGTTTGGCAAAAGTGGCGGTGTGACTCGCATAAACATTTGTGTAAATTAGCAAGTTAGTCG
>JAJDJJ010000097.1 GCA_030267125.1 Bacteroidales bacterium OttesenSCG-928-B11 | reverse complement strand
AATCTGCTGTTTTTTGCTTTTAAAACGATACAAAAACGAGACAAACCTCTTTTTTAGATTTCCCGCAGGAAACCTAAAAAAAAAATGTCAAAAAATTCTAACAGGTTAAGCGTAGTAAACGGCTATTCGGCAACTAATTACCTGCCCGCCGTTTTAAAAGAGTACAAATCCGGATGGATTATCGAGTACTATGTGGAAAATCCGTCCACGCAAGAATTATCACGGAAAAAAATCCGTCTCCAAAGACTGACACAACGCTACAAGTCCAAGTCTGAATTGAGAAAACACGTCAACAACATTATCTTAGCACTAAATCTTAAATTGTCCACAGGCTGGAATCCCTATTTCGTGGGCGAAGACTCCCGGCTCTACACTCCGGTCAAAGACGTTATTGAGCAATACAAGGAAGAAATCAAAAGGAATGTCAGACCGGACACCCACCGCTCATATTGTTCTTTCGTGAACATCTTCCTTGAATGGGTAGAGGGAATATCCCCCGGCATCTACTCTTCCATGATCACGCACGCATACGTGGCTAAATTCATGGACTACGTGTATAATGAGCGAAAGGGCATGAAGAATGGATGTATGTCCAACCGCACGTACAACAATTATGTCAAACTTGGCAGCGCTTTTTTCACATGGATGATAGACAAATGCTATTGCAAGGAAAATCACTTCTCCAAAATTAAGACCAAAAAAGCCGAGGATAAAACCAGGATATTAATTCCCGAAGAAGACAGGATAAGAATAGCCGATTATCTCCAAAATAAAAATCCCGGCTACCTGTTAGTTATAAAACTTATTTTCAACAGCTTGCTCCGTCCCAAGGAAATCAGAAACTTGAAAGTGTCGGACATCTTGCTTGACCAAAAACAGATCGTGGTGCGAAAAGATGTGGCTAAAAACGGGAAGGAACGTATCGTGCCCATGACACCGGATGTTGAAAAAGAGTTTTTGAAATATAATCTCCACAGATATAGTCCCAACTTTTACGTCTTTGGAAAACATTTTACTCCAAACGAAGCAAAAGCATCAGATTCCCTCATGCAAAAACACTGGGAAAAAATGCGCAAAGAATTGAACCTCCCCAAGGAAATGCAACAATATTCATTAAGGGACACTGGAATTACAGAGTTGTTGCAAAGTGGCGTAACGCCTTTGTCCGTGAAACAATTCGCCGATCACCATTCTTTGGAAATGACGACTATATATTCAAACCATGCAAATCCTCATTTACAAGAGATTATTTATAACAACTCTCCGGAATTTGCAAAAAAGAATAACAAGAAAAATTTGCTCACAACCCCACAACCTCCTTTGCAAACTCTATCTCCGCAATGATATTCCCGCTGCCCTCGGTGAATTGGAAGTCCATCTTGACGGGCAGCAGGCGGACGTTGCCCACCAAGGCCCAGCGGGTCTGCCGTTGGGGGGCTACGTCCTGCGGTTTGAGTAAGCGGATGACTTCCAAAAAAATAACGAGCGGGAAGATGAAGCGGTGGCGGATTTTCTCGTGGGAAGAGAGAAACTCCAGCCACGGCGAAACAAACCGTTCCAAAGAACGCTCCCCCGCCGCGGACAACCCAATCCCGCCTTTCGGCTCGCCATTCTTCCCGATACAGGCCGGGGATGCGTTCTCGTAACAAACACGCCCTCCATTGAAACGCAACTCTTCCCGACCGTGGTAATTCACCAAAACCATGTCAAAACCAGTGTTTCCGGTGTTGAAAACAGGGCTGCACCCGCCAGCCTCGATTTGTAGAATAAAGTTTTTGCAGTAATTCTTTTCGTCCGTTATCTTCATGTTCGGGGAAATGAAGCCCGCGGAAATCTCCTCCACATCCCCCTCCCCAATTTCCAACCTCTGATTATTTCCGCTGTAAGGATTCCACGTGAACAACCAATTAGCCACCGCATCGCCGATCCGCTCGGCGATACGGAATTGGTTTTCGTTCTCCACGAAACAAACCTTTCCAAAATTCACGGTGGGGTCGGGCAACTGCGCGGAAGTGCGCACAGCCGGCAATAGCTTGGTTTCATCTATATCTTCACTATGCAGACACTCGGTTTTGAAAACATATTTTTTCGGCTCATACTTCTCTATGGTGGATTCATCGGTGAGCAGATACCGCGTGAGGTCAAGGGATTGTGGGGAGTTGAGAATGTCCTTGAAAAAGGACAACTCGACTTGACCAGACGCGGATTCCATGAACATCGCAAGCCCGAACGCATTGCAGAGGCGGGTGAGGAACTCGCCGTTGGTCAGGTCGGGCAGGTGCTCGGCATGTTTCAGCTTGTTGGCGAAGGCGTTGAAAACCTTGTAATAGGCTGCGACATCCTGTGTGATCGGGATGTTTTGGTAGTGCGCGAGGTAAGTGAGATGGATGCTGTCCGCCGTTGTCCCCCGAACCTTGCCGAAAAAGAAACGGTATTCCCTGTTGGCGGCAAGGTCCTCGGTAAAATTGTAGTTAAACGAATAAAACCCCGCCCCGGTGTAGCCGATCTGCGAGCGGAGCAGGTCGGGGGTCTGGATTTTGAAGTAGTTTGGGAAACGTGTCCAAACGCCGTTCTCCATGTAGCCGATCCCCAAATTCCAATCTTGATTGGTGTAACCCTCTAAAAAATTGGGAAAATCCTCATGGCTCTCCATCACCATGAAAATCACCGCTTCCTTGTAACTCATGCCCTCGTCGTCGGGATCAGCTCCCTGTGAAAGGAAATTGGCGGGCAGGTACGTGTTGATGGAGACGTTGAAACGGTAGTTCCCGCTGACTTGCGGGACGAAACAGCAGAGGCGGCTTTCCCCGCCCGCGTCAAAATATAGTGTCAGCTCATCGTCCGGATGGGAATTGAAAGCGGGCGGCGGTTCGATGGAGACGTTCGCCCCCGCCGCCGTGTCCTCGTATTGCGACGGCAAACCGTCCAACGCACGGAGGCTTTGCGAAAACAGCCGTTGGATGTCGCTGTCGGAATGGAAATTTCCACAAAGCCTGTACCCCGCGTTTTTCAAAACCTTCTCCAATATCCAGACAAGCCGTAAGGCGGGCGCAAAGGCGAAGCTATTAGGGTTTGAAACGGCATCGTTGTTGAAAAGCCTGATCCCCCTGTTAGTCTCGGAGAAAATCTCTTCCAAACCACCCGCCCCGTTCACGAAAAGCCGGTTGACATAGTGCTTGTCCAACCCCATGCTGTCGTCCGTGTTCAGCGAGGCTTGAAAACCGGACGGGTTGCTTCCATCGGGATTGTCGGACGGAAGCAGATACCACCCGAAATCCTCGTTTGACGAGCCGTAGAAAGCGGAATCGACAAAAAGCGGGAACTTGTAAACGGAATCCTCCTCCAATGACTTCCTCAAAAACTCCTTCCATTTCTGTCTGTGCTCGCGGTCGTTGCGGCTGATCACAACGGCATCGCCGTAGTCGTTTTCAGAAAGCTTCAACTCTGAAAAGTCTTGTGGCAGCGGGTTTAGTACCAAGCCGCAAGAATATTGCGCAGCGGATGTTTTTTGCAGGTAAAGGTCTCCCTTGGCGATCTCAACGCCGCCGGCAAGCAGGGAACATTCGTACTTCTTGAAACGCTGCACATAGACGTGGCGGGCGTGCCTGAAAACGAGATCGTTCTTGACGGCGGGGATATCGAACGTGAAAAGGATGTCACCCTCCATCCGCTCGGTGGAGAAAGCGTTGTTCTGCATTTGCAGGCGGATGGAGGTACCCTTGGCGATAAAGACGGGTTGCCCGTCAATGACGATGGAAAGCATTACTTCAAAACAAAATTGTAATTGTAAAGCACTTTGACGGTGACCACGGCAGAGACGGTGGAACTGATGTAGAGGACCGTGTCTTTCATGCTGAAACTCACCCCCTCCCGGATGATCGCCATTAAATTCTCCTTGTTGCCGTTGAAAGCGATGGCGTTCACAATGTTCATTGCGTTCACCCCTGCGTTTTTAAGATCGATGGTCGTTGTATTTTTGGGCTCAAGCGTAACATCGGAGAGGATGACGACCCGCAATATTTGACTGTTGAGCATCTCCAGCAGTTTGTTGATCAGCTCCGCCGCGCTTTGTGCCGTGGAGTTCGCGTTGTTCGCATTGCTGTTCGCCGTGCTTGCAAGGTCGTAGGCGGTTTTCACGGCTTTCGGGGTTGCGGCAAGGTTCTCTACCGTGCTGTTGGTCGCGCTGGAAAGTTTGGTCACGCCGTAAACTGTGGTGGATGCAAGAGTGATCTCCCCGCTCTCGATGGTCGCGCCGTTGCTGAGCGTGATCTTGATCTTGGGACGGGCAGAACTTGTCCCTGCGACTATAGCCACGGCGGTGACTTTGGTGTCGGTCAGCAAAGCGGTCACGAACGCTTGCAAACCATCCACCATGTCGGAGCTGGTTTTCGGGTAGAGGATGTCTATGTCAGGCTTGCCGTTGGCGTCTAATTTGCCGTTGTAAACCTCGTGTTGAAACTTGATAATTTGTCCCATAGTGATTTAGTTTTGTAGTGATTATTTGATGACGCGTAAGTATTGGTCATCGATTTTGAGTATGGCGTGTTTGAGGTAAAGCACCAGGTTATCCAAACTTGTCTGGTAGATCTCGCCCTCGGGGGTGCCGATGGCGACCGTCATGTTTTCGCCGATGTTGTATTCCAGTTTCTTCAATGCGGCGTAATTGGCGTCCAATTTGCCAACGACCGCGTTTTTAGCCACTTCCTCGGCTTTCTTCTCCGCGACCTGGATGAAAAGCTGTTCCAATTCCTCTTGGTTTGGAAGTTGCGAGGGTTCGATTTTGAAGTCCCGCATTGAGCTTTTTGCTGTGAGTTCGATGCCGTCGATGGCTGGACGGTCGTCCAAGTCGTTGTAGCTGTTGGCGGTTTCGCCGATCCCGTTGGCGATGGCGATCACCTCGTTGAGGATCTCCCGCACTTTGGAGAGTTCCATCCCGTTTTCAATTAGTTCTATCATGTTATATTCTGTTAAATTCCGTTTTTGCCAAGCTGGTTTTAACGGCGATCTTGTTAAACCGTTCACCGTCTATCCAAATTTCCGGCACTCCGCCAATACCGCCGACTGCCGCGGAACGCTCGTCCGCCCAAGTCGTTTCAAAATAGTCATGCACGGTGGTGATTATCGCCCTGCCGATCCCGCTCCTCTCCCCGCTGTCCGATGCCTCAATATTGAACATGTACTGGAACTGTACGGATTGTGTTTCCTCGGCTTCATCATGGATGGTGAATGTGTCGGGCAGGATGGAGATCGGCACGGCTTTGCCGTCCACGATCTTGTAATTGAAAGGGTTGCCAACGGCAGCCTCCAACAGTTCCAATTCATGCGTGGATTTGCAACCGGTGGAGACGGTGAAAACCGTTGAATTATCGGTGATGTCGATCTCGTTCCCGCCGTTTTTCCGCACCACTTCGCCCTCCACGGTTTTCTCCCTGCTTTCGACAGTGGCGAAGAAACTTTCTAATACGCCAAGCTTGTTTTGTAGGAAGAAAACATGCTGGAAGTATGGTTTTTCCTGTAAAACAAACGTGCGTTTCCAAACCCTCTCCGGGTATGCAGTGGGATATATGCGCACGGTGTAGCTTAGGATATTATCCGAATGATCGGAAAGCGACAGGCTGCCGTGCGAAAGCGGGATGCGGATAATATTGAAGTTC
>JAJDJJ010000096.1 GCA_030267125.1 Bacteroidales bacterium OttesenSCG-928-B11 | reverse complement strand
TTTAACAACATAAACAATGAATGACGAAAAGATTTTTAAAACAAAAACAGGATTTTGCCATATTCTCCCAGGCAAAATTGTTTTGACACGTGATGGAGTAATTGGTAATGTCGCGAAGGTGACAGTCGAAAATACTATTTTGAGAATTTTACTTATATATGGAGGACTCTCAATCATATTTTTTTATTTTGCCTTTGACAATTACAAGTATGGTGGACATACTTCCCTGACCGTACTTTATGGAGTTGTAGAATTTTTTTTGATTTACGGGATGATAAGTAGCATTAACAATTCGGCTACTCCAATAATTAACCGAGATAAAATCAAAACCGTTAAATTTAAAAAATCAATTATGGGTTTGACACGTTCAAGATTTGAAGTATTTTTTGAAGACGAAAACGGCAAAATAAAGAAAAGGCTAATTATGCTTCCAGGTTCTTTAACGAATGGAAAAAGCGAAACCGAAAAAGCATTACAAATAATGAGAGGCGAAAAAATAATAACAAACGCCAGCTGCTAACAAGCAGTTTGGCGAAAGCGGGCATTGCATTGTAGGAAAGCGAGTTACATATCAAAAATGGATTACTCCGTAGAAAACATTATCTTTGCCCGCCATCGCCAAGCTGCCGAAACGTTGTGCGTCAGCGAGAAGCATAGGTGTAATTTGAAATATTAATAAGTAAAAATATGGTAGAAAAAAATGTTGAATTAACACCTTTAGAGGTTGGTAAATTATTAGGAATGAACTTTTTCATTCCTGCGTATCAACGTGGGTATCGTTGGACATCGCAACAAGTAAAGGATTTATTGAATGATATTAACTCTTTTACTCCCAAAGAAGTGCATAACTCAGATGACAAAACTTGGTATTGTTTGCAACCAATTGTTGTTAAAGTTAAAAACGAACAATGGGAAGTTATTGACGGACAGCAACGACTGACAACAATTTATCTGATTTTACATTATCTGAATCAGGGATATGTTGAAAATCGAAGACGAAAATTGTTTAAATTGGAATATGAAACAAGAAATACAGAAGAATCTAATAGTAAAAATTTTTTAAGTAATGTTGAAACTAAAACAGAGCAAGATGCTCTTGCAAACATTGATTATTTTCATATTTTACAAGCGTATCAAGCTATAATACATTGGTTTGAAAATAAAGGAGATTCTTATGATTCTAACGGTTTTGAATCAAAATTTCTCAACAATACCAAAGTGATATGGTACGAAACCAACGAAGACGATGCTGTACAAATTTTCACTCGTATCAATATGGGTAAAATACCTTTGACAAATGCTGAACTTATTAAGGCATTGTTTCTCAATAGTTCTAACTTTAAAACAAAAGAAGGAAAAAACGATGAAGAAAAGAAAGTGATAGAGGATAAAATAAGGTTGAAGCAAGTAGAAATTGCAAATGAATGGGATTTTATCGAATATTCATTGCATAATGAGGAATTTTGGTGGTTCATCAATAGAGATGAGAATGAAAAAGACACTCGTATTGAATTTTTATTCGAACTGATTGTAGGATTACCAGAAGGCAAAAACAAAAAAGGTAAAGATTTTAAAACCTTCGAGGAATACTATGAAGAAACAGGTGATGATTATTATACATATAGAGAATTTGATAAAAAATTTAAAGATAAATCCGAAAAAGAAATTGAAAATAATTGGGAGGAAGTAAAACGCTATTTTCAAACATTACAGGACTGGTTTGACAACCGTGAATTGTATCATAAAATTGGATTTTTAGTTACACTTGGAGAAGATATTAAGAAACTTATTGATAATTCTCAAACGAAAAACAAAAGTGAGTTTATAGAATTTATCAATGGAAAAATAAAAGATAAATTTGCAAATATCCAACTTGCTGATATTGAATATAATGATGGAAGTGTAACGCAAATTTTGTTATTACATAATATTCAAACGATGTTGAATAACAAAAAAGAAAATTCTCGTTTTCCTTTCAATCGCTATAAAAAAGAAAAATGGGACATTGAACATATTCATGCAAAAGCGTCAGAAGCAAAAGTAAAAGACGATTTCAACGAACAAAAAATCTGGTTGTCTGATAATTTTGAAAAAGAGGATGCAGTCCACAATAACGATATGTTAAACAAAAGAATCGAGAGCTTCAAAAAACCAACAGGGACTAAAGACGATAATTTTCAAGAAATAATAGGATATGTATTGGGTAATGAAGATAACAATTTGAGAAATTTATGTTTGTTGGACAAAGGAACTAATCGTTCATATAAGAACGATTCTTTCAAGAAAAAAAGGGAAAAGATTATTGCGCAAGAAAAACAAGGCACCTTCATTCCAATATGCACTAGAAATGTCTTTATGAAATATTATTCAAAAGAACTAAAGCAATTAGGACAATGGTCGGAAATTGACAGAACGGCATATTTTGAGAATATCAAAGAAGTTTTAAATTCTTATTTGCCAACACAAAACAGTTAAAATTATGAGTAACGAAGTAAATATACAAAAATTTGAAAGATTAAGTTTTTGGCAGTTGCTTGAAAACAGAAGCATTGAAATTCCTATTATTCAGCGAGATTATGCACAGGGCAGAGTGAAAAAGGAAAAAGTTAGAAATGATTTTTTAAGAGCGCTAAAAAGTGCTTTAACGGATAAACCTATTGAACTTGATTTTGTATATGGTAGTGAGGAAAATCATCTTTTGCAACCATTAGATGGACAGCAACGGCTTACAACGCTATTCCTTTTGCATTGGTTTATTGCCAATAAAGAGGGAATATTAGAAGAGGAAGTCAAAAATCGTCTCTCTAAATTCACATACGAGACCCGTACGAGTTCACGTGAGTTTTGTAGAAAGCTAATAAATAAAAGTATTGATTATCAAAAATTATTGCCAATCGATGTTAAGAAAAACATCACAGAAAAAAATCAATTATCAAAGACAATAAGAAATGCTTCGTGGTTTGTTATTTCGTGGAAAAACGATCCCACAATTTCAGCAATGCTAATAATGCTTGATGCCATTCACACAAAGTTCAAAGATATACCTGATTTATGGGAGAAATTGAAAAAAACAGCAGATGAAAAATGCCCGATTACTTTCCTTTATATTAAATTGGAAAATTTTGGACTTTCCGATGATTTATATATCAAAATGAATGCGAGAGGTAAGCAATTAACGCCTTTTGAAAATTTCAAATCTCGCTTCGAAAAACATATTGAACAGAACGGTTGGGAAAAAGATTTAATAGTTCAAGAAACAGATACGGGGGAAGTAAAAAGAGAAAAACTTTCAAAACAATTCAAGTATAAGATTGATACAATCTGGACTGATTTATTTTGGAAATATAAAAGAAATATTGGGAAAAGGGATGAAAATGGAAGTATTATTATCGAATACGAAATAGATAGCAAATTAATGAATTTCATAGCAGGAGTCGCTATAAATTGCTATGCAGAAAAACGAAAGATTGCAGAAAACGAAGAAGAAATAGAAAAAGTCAGAACTGAAATTGCCGAAAAAGGGAAAATTAAAAATATTACAGATGACGCCATAAAAAAAGAAAGAATTGAGCATAAAATCCAACAATTGGCAAGTAACTCTTCAAGTATTGCCCCTGAAGATTTTTGGGAAGAAGATTTTTTTCAATATTTAATCAAGTATTTTGATAAATACTCAGAGAAAGATAACGATAAAATCAAGACTCTCAAAACCAAATTATGGAATACAATTGATGATGATTTTCTATTCAAAGATATTATATCTGACAAACCTACACAACCTGAAAGAGTGCTTTTTTATGCTCAAACGGAATACTTGTTTAACAACGATGATTTTAATCAAGACGAATTTGATAATTGGATTAGAGTTGTTAGAAATATTGTAGAAAATGCGATATCGGGAAATTGGAACAATGAACTAATGGTAAATCTTATTCAACTTGTTCATAAATGGGCAAGTAATTCTAATGATATTTATTCATTTTTGTCAAAAGAAAATTCAGATAATTATTCCGTAGCCAAGGAGCAAATAAGAGAAGAAATTGAAAAAGCAAAAATAATTATAACAAATCTTACTGCACAACAAGTTATTCACGATACGGAGGATACTAATTTCTGCAAAGGAAAAATTGATTTTGCTTTGTATTGTGCTGATTATGATATTGAAAATCCAAATCCAAGTACATTTGATAAAGATAAATTAGAAAAAATATGTAAGGCTATAAATGAACACTTGTCAAAAGATGATGTTTCAAACGATTTTAGGTTGGCATTCTTTACAATTCAAAACAATGATTTTTATGATTATTGGGAAGGTAGTATGTGGTATGGACATGGACTTAGATATCGTTTATTAGAAAATACAAATGATTTTAAGAATTACTATGCTCTGCGAGGAAAAGACAATGGTAATATCAAAAATAATAATTGGTCGTATTCTAAAGAATTGTTGAATATATTATCTCAATATACTATTGAAAATATTATATCAGAATTTCAAAAAAGTCCGAATTTCGATAATATTGATGAATGGATAAAAAATCTATTTGATAAACCTTATTTATTGAATAATAGTAACAAGCATTATGTTTTTCATAATTACGATAATTCAAAATGGTATTTAATAAAATGGAATACTTCTGTAGTATGGGAAAATTGGGACGGTTTACAAGAAATAAAATAAAGTGATAAATAATCTTTTGCATTTAATATATAAGAGAAAAGCAATACATGACATATTGAAAAAAGGATGGAAATAAGAGATTGATAGTAATGGAAGAAAATAATTAATTAAAGATAGAATAATAAAGGGTTGCCATGCCGAACGCACAACAAGCATATTGGCAAAATGGCGGTGTAACCCCGCAAAAAGGGAAGTGCAAATTTGCAACTCCTTGCCCCGCAGAAGTTTACCGTAGCCGCCACTTCGCCAATATGCCGGACGTTAGCACCAATTGTATGAAGACACTACAAACATTGACATTTATATTGGCACTTGGACTTTTCTCTTGCAATGGAAAGACTGAAAGTTCTGCGACAAAAAATGAAAATGTTTTATCGGATACACAAGTAGTGGTTTCAATTCCTGACACAATTAAGAAATTTGTAGTTGACGATTATCCTGTAACAAATGAGATGCTTGCCGACAAGGCAAGTAATAATTCATCTTACAAAAAACAAAGCGGACAGACATTTTCTTGCGACAAGGCGTGGTTCAGCAACGACACGCTAAAACAGACTTTAGTTTTTGAACTTTACACCGACTATCACAGATTCGTGACATACCATTTTTTAGACAATGACATTCCAACCGACTTAATCAACAGAATGGAACTCCACATAGGTGGTGGAGAACTTGCTTCAGACAAACAAAAATTAAAAGACTTTAGTGGATTTTTAAAACAGACGACAAAGATTAATTCTTCATGCTTTATTACGGACAAGGGTTTTAGACTTGGTAGTACAAAACAAAAAGCAGTTGAAACTTACGGCAACCCAGACAAACAAACAATTACAGACGGAATTGAAAAACTTGAATGGTTATTTATTGGAGACGCTTCTTATGACGCTAAAGCTGATTTAAAAGGAAAGCCACTTGCAGCCAATAGTTTTGGACATCAAATTTTAATGTATTTTAGGAACGGAAAATTAATAGGACAAATTTTGCACAATGACATACCCTAACGAAAAAACAACTGGTGCTAACAAG
>JAJDJJ010000095.1 GCA_030267125.1 Bacteroidales bacterium OttesenSCG-928-B11 | reverse complement strand
ACCCATTTCTTCCTCTAACAGTATTGTCCTTCTTTCTTCCCTCTTTTTTTCGTACCTTTGCAAGCTTATAAAAAATAACGATGTTAGAATACAATACAGAACGCAACGAATTAATAATCAAAGAGTACGGCAGAAACATTCAAAAAATGATAGAGTTTGCCTGCACGATTAAGGATGACAAAAAAAGAACGGAAACTGCTAATGCCATCGTAAAGGTGATGTCGCAAATAAATCCGGATACTACAGATATTAACCACAACCCTAAAAAACCGAGCGAATCGCCCGATTATTGGAATAAATTATGGGATCATCTTTTTATCATTTCAAATTATCAGTTGAATGTGGATGCGCCATTTCCGAAACCAAAACCGAAAGCCGAAAAATCCAAACACATCCAAGCTGAATACCGGAAAAATCCTATCCGCTACCGCACTTACGGACGAAATATGGAACAGATTATCAAAACGGTGGCGCAATATCCCGAAGAGGATCGGAATAAACTGGTGAAAATACTAGCAAACCATCTTAAAAAATTATATCTGACCTACAATCGCGATTCGGTTGACGACCAACTGATTGTGAAGCAATTATTTGATCTTTCCAACGGCAAGTTATTAGTTCCCGACGAATTCACATTGGATGCCACGCGAGACATTCTTCGCCAAAAACCGCAATTGAAAATCTCAAATGGGAAGTCTAAAAACAATGGCAAAAATAAGAATGCCGGAAAAAACAATAACAACAGCAATAATAATAAGAAGAAAAAGAAGCAATAACAGTGGAAATTATTGACATTCAAAATGTTTCAAAATATTTCTCTAATCACACGGCATTGGATGACGTTTCGTTTTCCATCCGAGAAGGTGTAATTTTCGGTTTACTGGGGCCAAACGGAGCCGGCAAAACCACCCTCATTCGAATCCTGAACCAAATCACTTTTCCCGATAAAGGCACGGTGCTTTTCAAAGGCCTGCCCCTAAATCCATCCGACATATCTAAAATCGGCTACCTACCCGAGGAGCGCGGGCTCTACAAAAAAATGAATGTCGGTGAACAAGCCGTCTATTTAGCTCGCTTAAAAGGTGTACCTAAAAATTTAGCCATCAAACGGTTGCAAGATCGTTTCGAGAAATTCGGCATCATGGGCTGGTGGAATCGTAAAGTGGAGGAGCTCTCGAAAGGAATGCAACAGAAGGTGCAGTTTATCACCACGATCATCCACGAACCGGAATTTCTCATCTTCGACGAACCTTTCAGCGGATTCGATCCTATTAATGCCAACCTGTTGAAAGACGAGATCCTAGAGTTGAAAAAATCGGGAACAACGGTGATCCTTTCCACTCACAATATGGCTTCAGTGGAAGAGATTTGCGATGATATTGTCCTCATCAATAATTCCCGTAAAATTTTAGAAGGATCGCTATCAGAGGTGAAAAAAAATTTCCGGGAGAATATTTTCGAAATCATCATTTACAACGACAAATACCTCGCCAATCTACCTCCCGATTTTGAAGTTATTTCCGACAATACTATAGATGATAAACGGATTTTCACCATTAAACTTTCTCACATCGAGCAAGCCAATAATTTGTTAACCTACTTCATGGAAAACGCCACGCTGAACTCTTTCAAGGAGATCCTCCCTTCAATGAACGATATTTTTATCCAACAAGTAAACCGATACAACGCGCAAAAAAATGGGTAAAATACAGCTAATTATCGCCCGAGAATACCTCACCCGAGTAAAAAAACTCTCCTTTGTCATCATGACACTGTTAGGCCCTATTTTGATGGCCGCATTGTTTATCGTGCCGGTTTACATGACCAATAAGAGTCAGAAACAAGTGAAATTGGTTGTCGTTGATGAGAATCACTATTTCATCAATTCTTTTCACGATTCGAAAAACGCACAGTTTACTTACCGATCAGGCAATGTTGACCAGATCAAGCGCGAAGCGTTGGGCAGCGGCGAATACGATGCGGTGCTGCATATATTAGAAAGCTATTCCGGCATCCGATCCAATCTCTACTATTACAAGGAACCCCCCATGAATCTGCGTTCCAATATCGAAAATCAATTGGATAAACTACTCTTTGACAAAGTTTTACAGGATACATTCCAAATCAATCCAAAAAAATTCGAACAAATTAAATCGGGCACAAAGAGTCATGTTTCGATGATTCAGACCGATGAACACGGGAATACAAAAAAACACTTTGCAGGACTTAACCGACTGATTGGCATCGTGTTGGGATTCGCCATCTATATCTTCATTTTCATGTACTCGTCTCAAGTTCTACGCAGCGTGCTCGAAGAAAAAACCAACCGAATCGTAGAGGTATTGCTCTCTTCCATCAAACCTATACAGCTGATGTTCGGCAAGATAGTGGGCGTAGCATTAGTCGGATTGACACAGTTTCTGTTGTGGGTCATCTTTACCGCCTTTATCATAGGTGTCGCGATGTTTGCCAAACCCGATCTCTTCACCAGCCAAATACCACAGAGCGATATTCCTGCCGCCATGGTAACACCCGGCATGGATAATGACTTGGAAATCTTTGCATTGATGCAAGAGGGGCAAGGATTCGGTGAGATACTTGAAACCTTCTACGGCATTTCATTCTCCGAAATTATTCTGCTTTTCCTTTTCTATTTCATCTTCGGCTACCTGCTCTATGCCGCGCTTTTCGCCTCCATCGGCTCCGCCGTGGACAACGAAGCCGACTCCAATCAATTCACCATGCCCGTCACCATCCCGCTGATTCTCACACTAGTGATGATTATGCCCATAGCGGATGACCCCAACAGTTCGTTAGCGTGGTGGTTCTCGATGATCCCTTTCACCTCGCCGGTCGGCATGCTGGTGCGATTACCCTCCGGCGTTCCTCTCCCTGAACTTATTCTATCCATGGGACTTATGATTGCCACCTTCGTCCTCTGCCTCTGGTTTGCCGCCAAAGTTTACAAAACGGGTATCCTCATGTACGGAAAAAAAATCACCTATAAAGATTTATGGAAATGGTTGAAATATTGATGATTAACAGATTCGATGTTTTACCCACTTCATTCGTCACGATCTCTTCACCCCTTGACAAACTTCCTTACTCCTATATTTCTTTTCCCATCCTCTAATTTGATAATGTAAAATCCTGATGACAAGTCAGATATATCAAGCATTGCGGGAGAATCTGATAAAGTATGGCAACGGATTATCCTTCCTGAAACGTCATAAATGGCTGCTTCGACTGGTTGAAAATCTTGGGATGAGTAAGTCACTTTTATGTAATTCACGGCAGGATTAGGTTGAATTGCTATGGAATAGTCGCTTATCTCGTCGCCGATTCCAACATAATTCCGATTCACGACTGTATATAAAAAAGCCATGTTAAATTTGGTCATCTCCGTTAAGTAGTCCATATTAAGATGATCTGCTATATCCATAGGTGTATGATAATAGGGCGAGAACACCTCCTCAATGAAGAAGATTGCCTTATAACCTTCTCTATAATAAGGCCATTGATCGGAGGAAGCATAATGATCATCCCGCGCATCCAGAAGCAACGGTGTAATAGTTGTGTATTGCTCACAAAGACTAATGGCGAGGTCGGTGTAGCCGGGAGCATTATCGCGGTGATTAATGCACATCTTCCACGTCTCTCCATCTGGCTGATTGGCAACCATATCGTTATTGATCATCAGTTCTATCGGTTCATCATTTGCTTTCCGTTTGGCCGCATCTAAAAAAGCACCGATCAGCCCCATCTCTTCCGCATCGAA
Source organism: Bacteroidales bacterium OttesenSCG-928-B11 (assembly GCA_030267125.1). Classification (GTDB taxonomy): domain Bacteria; phylum Bacteroidota; class Bacteroidia; order Bacteroidales; family WCHB1-69; genus JAGVVH01. Next base: position 1,933 of record JAJDJJ010000095.1, on the reverse strand, counting down.
TAACATAAAGCTGATATTTTGCATCGGCTGTATATCCAGCAAATGGAAAATCCGGGCGATCTCCAGTAACACCGCACAACCCGAAGCATTGTCGTCCGCACCCGGCGCGATTGAATCGATCCAAGTAATCGCATCATAATGCGCTCCCAATATGAAAGTTACATCACCATCAGCCCCCATAATGTCGCCTTTCACATTATACACCCAGTTGTTATAATTTGACCCTGGCGAGAATGGATTCTCTCCGCAATAGATGGTATCAACGATGGCATTATCTATTCCATATTGATGCAATCTGTTGACAAGATATGCCGCAATATGACCATTTCCCAGTGGCGCATACCGACATGCGAATGCCTCCAGCTCCCTCACATTACGCTCCACCGAATCTCGATTGACCTGCAAAATAATATCCTCAATATCAAGACTCCGTTGAGCGAAAGAAAAGAAAGGGATAAGAAAAAATAGGATGAAAAGATGGGTTTTTTTCATGGTATATGGTCGAAGATGTTAGAAAAATCGGTTTAAATTTCTTTACAAATGTCATCTATTATTAAATAATCCCTCTCACTTCTTCCAAGCTTTTAATTCCTTCCCGTTCCATAAATTTCGGTAATTCATCAATGATATTCTTGCAGATCAACGGGTTTGTAAAGTTAGCCGTTCCAATTTGCACGGCAGTTGCACCGGCCATAATAAACTCAATCACATCCTCCACGGTGTAAATGCCTCCCAGTCCCACCACGGGAATTTTTACATTTTTACACACTTCGTGCACCATACGCAAAGCAATCGGCTTGATCGATGCGCCCGATAAGCCGGCATAGAGATTATCGAAAATCGGTTTTCTTCTTTTTATATCGATGGCCAATCCTTTGAATGTATTGACTAATGAGAGTGAATCCGCGCCGGCCTCTTCGCACGCCAACGCCATCTCTATAATATTTTCAGCATTGGGAGACAACTTGACCATCAGTGGTTTGCGAGACTTTTCCTTTACAATGCTCACCGTTTCGTAGGCTACATCAGCCTTGACCCCGAATGCCATCCCACCGCTTTTCACATTAGGACAGGATATGTTTAATTCGACAATATCTACATCCGTATCATTCAGCAAATCAATACCTTGCAAATAGTCTTCAAGGCAGCCTCCTCCAAGGTTAGCCAGCACCACACTGCCTGTCGCTTTCATCCAAGGCAGTTCATCTTCGATGAATTTCACCACACCTGGATTTTGCAACCCCACGCTATTCATAATCCCGCTCGCCGTTTCATAAATTCGGACTCCTTTGTTTCCTTCTTTCGGCTTAATAGTAAGCCCTTTCGAACTTATTCCTCCTAAAATTCCCACATCATATAGTTCGTTATACTCTTTTCCAAAGCCAAATGTTCCTGAAGCCGCAATGATCGGATTTTTAAAATTAACACCATTGATGGTTATAGATAGAGGATCTTTTTTTTTATTCATTCGTTATATTTTTTATTTCTATAAGCTCTATAGACGATTTCACCACGCATGGTTGATTGTTGTTTATTGCAGAGAAATACATTCACTGTATCACTTCCGCGCCATTAAACACCGGGCCGTCTTTACAGCACCGTTTAATACCGTTATTCGTTTCACAATTACAAGTGAGACAAGCGCCGATACCACAACCCATCCGTTGCTCCATCGAAAGCCAAATTTTAGAAGGATTTACTTTGCTGTTTTCCAAAAGGTTATACATCATTGCGTCGGGGCCACAGGTAAAAATGGCATCGTAGTTTTCGTGTTTCACAAGCTCGGTAACAAAACCTTGATAGCCTTCCGACCCGTCTTCGCAAGCAATGAAAAGTTGATCGCAAACATCGCCAAATTCATCAATGAGGAAAGTGCAATCCTTAAATCCAAGATAGGCATCCACATTGTTGCCTAACGACTTGAGTAATTTAG
>JAJDJJ010000094.1 GCA_030267125.1 Bacteroidales bacterium OttesenSCG-928-B11 | reverse complement strand
AAGGCAAGATCAACAGCAATTCCAATTTATCAACCGCATTGAAAGAGGATTTGCTTGACCATTTCTGCTGTGTCATTGAAAGCGAGATGGGAAAAGGGAAGGATTTCGAAGAAGCCTACCAATTAGCCTGTCACCGTATTGCCCCCGATGGTATGGACGAATTGGGGAAAGAGGCGCTCTTCCTGATGGGGAAAACCAGCAAAAAACGACTCTCCACTTTGTTGCGATTTTCCGGTTTTACCGCACTAACGGGCGTGGTGATCACTGTTATCATGAAATCTCTGCATTTGCCTTTCGGACAAATTGCCTTGTTGATCACCGCCGGCATCACCTTATTTTTGTTTCTCCCGTCGCTACTTACCCACCTGATCAACAATGCGAATAAGAGTAAATGGATTTATATTGTTGGATTTGCCGGATTCTTCCTATTGAGTGCCGCCATTGTTTTTCTCATAAGCCACTGGCCCAATGGGATGGTTCTTCTCAGTGCTGCCATCCTGTTGATTTATGCGGCTGTATTCCCCTTATTTTTTTACAAAGTACATAGAAAGAAGATTTAAAAACACTTTTCTAATCAGCTAAATCGAAATTAAGAAGCGGCGGCGAAAGGAGTAAGCATCTCCTTTCGCCGCCGCTTCTTAATTATCCGCGGTTTCCTATTTGTACCATTTCACTTTTCGGGAAGCGTACATGGCAATGCCCAGGATGAGGAACAGCCCGATGCTGCCAATCAATAATGCGGTGTCTTCCATTTGTAATGTCATATATAAAAATAGGTATAATGCGACTAAAAGGCTGAACAGGATAGCGGTGGGTTTGATGCCTTTGAAGATGGAATAGCAGTAAACTGTTATCAAGATGATGGTCGAGGAGGAGGCGATGAGGTAAGCGATACCAAAGCCAAGCTGTTCGGAGATAGCGAGCAGTAGTGTGTAGAAGATCATCAGGGCGATTCCCACTAAAAAATATTGCACGGGATGGATTTTAGTTTTCGTCAAGAGTTCCACGAAAAAGAAAACCAAAAAGGTTAGCGCGATGAACAGCATGGAATATTTGGCTGAACGCATGTTTTGTTGGTAATGGTCGACCATTTCTACAAGCCGTACGCCGAATGCGGAATCGTAGAAATCAGGAATGTTTTTTTCTGTCCAGCTTACAGGGATGGCGCGGTTAATGTCAAGTACGCTCCAAGAAGCATGAAACCCATTGTCGGAAAGTTGGTAGGCCGGTGTGAATTTGCCAATGAAGCTGGGTGCTGGCCAGTTTCCGCTTATTGAGACGTGTGTGTTTTGCCCGATCGGAATAAATTCGATCTTCTCGCTGCCGTTGAGAGCCAACTCGCAAGAGTAGGGGATGGAACTTTCATCATTCCAAAAAGCAGCATTGGGGATATCGAAAATGAGGGCATTCCCGTTGTCCTTGACCCAGCGGCCGGCTTTCACATTATAAGTGTTTCCTTGCAGGCTCATTTTCACGTTGTTGGTGACACCGCGTAAATCAGAAATACCTAAAAGTATCGAAACCTTGTCCCAATGAATCTCGCTGTCGGGGATAGACAAGTTTTGCAACGAAGCGAAGCTGCCGGTGATCTTCAGTGTGCTTTGGTAAAGAATGGCTTTGTAAATGCCGTAGTGTCGTTCTTCGGGAACCAATTCCGCATTCACGTTCAGTTCTTTTGGAGTTACGTAAAGAATATGTTCCGATTTTATTACTTGATCTTGAGTGCCAATAGTTTTCGTAGTATAGGGGATGGACAAAACCGGCCCGGTTATTTGTTGTGCCAAGCTCCATTTCTCGCTGATTTCATAAACAGCCTCTCGGCTTCGGCCTTGGCGTTCATAGATGAGTTCTTGTACCATGTTGTTTGGTAAAAACATGATGAGGATTAAAATGCCGACGATCATCGCTTTGAAAGTGATTGACTCTGTGAATTTCTCGTTTTTCTTGATTCCTGTTTTTTCAAAATTGCTTTCCATAATATTCTATTTTAAATTTATAATAAAAAGTACTTTGTAATACAAAGTATATTGTCAAAAAAAATTAACTCAGTAAATCTTCCAGGGCCTTTAAATGTTCCTCGAATTTTTGCCTTCCCAGTTCGGAAACTTGATATCTGGTGTTAGGTTTTCGCCCGATAAACTGTTTGGAGGAAGTGATGTAGCCGCAATTTTCCAGCGCTTTCAAGTGCGAGGCCAGATTGCCGTCAGTCAAATCCAATAACTCCTTCATCGTATTGAAATCAGCTTCATCATTGACCATAAGAATCGACATGATCCCCAGTCGCACCCGACTCTCAAAAACTTTATTTAATCTGGATATGAGGCTCATGATTTTCTCCGATCGTATTTAAAATACATGATTAATCCATACAGAATGTGGCAAAATCCGAATCCGATTGTCCAGAAAAGAAGGCCGTTTTTAACTAATAAAGCGGATAATAAACCTAAAATTATCTCAATAATTCCAAGTGAATGAATCTCTTGGAAAGTGTATTTTGATGCGTTGACCAGTGCTAATCCGTAAAAAATTAGCGTACCGGAGATTACCATGCTGACATTGCCTTTCAGTAAGAAGATGAGCGAGAATAATCCGCCGGCAACTAACGGAATAGCAAGATTGTACAAAGTTCTCAGTGTCATCTTGGAAAAAAGATTGGCATTGTTTTTTTTCGCTTTCCGCCACGAAAAGTAGAATCCGAATGCCAATGATACCGTCAATACCACGAGGGCATCGGCAAGCAGGATCATCATTTCTTGCATTTTTGAGTAATTTGTGAGAGCAGGATCGCGGAGGAGATAAAAGTGAGCGAATGCGGCGCCGGCGATTGCGGTAACACCTGCAAGCACGCCTGATATTCCGCTAAGGGAAATAAATTTCGATGATTTTTCCATCATCTCCCTGATTATTTTGATATCTTCAATTTGTTGGTTCATAAGGGTTCGGATATAAAAGTACTTTGTGCAGCAAAGTTAACAGTAAAACAATATGATTTATTGTATTATCCTCGTAAAAATAATATTTTAGCAATTATGATAAGAAAAAGCCGTGATGTAACTTGTTTTTCCTTATTTTTGCAAATTATTTATATGTGAGAGATTGAAAAACTACATTATTAACCTAAAATAAAAGAAATTATGAAAAAACTATCTTTATTTTTTATTGCATTTTTTATCGTTTTTTCGATAAATGCGCAGGATGCAAATCCGGTCAAAAAACCTGCCGATCGACCGGAAAAAATTAGTGTCAAAGCACTTGGCTTGGATCGGACCATATCAACAGGAATGCAAAAAACTTCGCAAACTCCTCACGAAGGTACGACTATGCCTTGCCGTGTGACTCGGGATCCCATTCCGGACGGATATTGCAGAATCACGTTGAGCGCAGGTGATGTTTGGGGAGATGGCACCGGCTATCAAATGTTGCTGGATGCGGATGCTACTGCATACGGAACAATTATTCCCGAAACAGGTCCTCTTGCCCGGGCTGATGTTCCCGCATCTACCTATGCGGAATTTGAATATAAAATACCAACGAATGCCGATGGTTCATTAACGACATCCAATATTGTGGTGAATAATTCAATTTCTATTGATATTCCGGCGGGGACGTATGACTATTGCATTACAAATCCGACTGAGGGGCAAGCCATGTGGATTGCCGGAGGAACGTTGTCGCGTGCGAATGATTACACCTTCCAAGAAGGAATTATCTACAATTTCTCGGTTGTGGCTAGTGGGACTAATGACTTGACTGTATTGGAGATAGATTTGAATATGGATTATGATATCGAAGTTGTTGCAATCACTCAACCTGTAACCGGCGTAGGACATACGGCTGCAGAAGCGGTTAAGGCCACCTTGAAAAATAATGGTAAAAACGACATTTCAAATTTCGAATTAACCTTGAAAGTGAATGGTGCAACTATTGCCACTGAAACTTATACCGATACTATCGATGCGAAAGATCAAGTGGAATATACATTTGCCGAAACCATCGACATGTTGGCGAGCGGCGAGTATACAATTGCAGTTATTGCGAATTTGACCGGCGACGAAATGGGGTTGAATGACAGCGTTTCCGTAACGGTAACCCATGTTATCTGTGATACAGTACGCACATTCCCATATTCTTGTGGATTTGAACCTACAGAGGCAGCGACTTATTGCTGGGAGTTTGTTGATGCAAATGGTGATGGAGATGGCGAATACGGTGAGTTTGTATTTGCCCAAGCCGACGATGGCACGATGGCAGCTATATTCCACTCCGGTGACACGACTGTTGCGGCATCGAATGACTGGGCTATTTCCCCCGAATTTGACATACCTGAAAATCATCATGCTTCTTTCCAATACGCAACCGGTGTTTATTTTATTTTGTCTATACCTGAAACATTCTCCGTTTGGGCTTTAGAAGATGGCGCAACCATTGAAAACGCAACGAATATTGTTCCTTCGCAAACAGTGGGCACTGGCTCTCTCCAGCTTCTTGAATTTGATCTTTCGCAATTTGGGAATAAAACTATCCGGATTGGTATAAAAGTGGAAACACCTCCGGGTGATGGAGTATACTTTGCTTTTGATAACTTCAAAATCCAGCCGACAACACCGAGTATAGAGCTTGTTGCTGAAGGCGCTATTGATTTCCAAAAAGCGAAAGTGGGTAATAGTGTAAACAGAACAGCATCTTTCAAAACATTAGCAGTTAATGATCCAATTACCATTGTTGCAACCGGCGACTATAAGGTGTCGTTAGATGGCAATACTTTCACCGATACCATTACTATGCCGGCTGTCACTGATTTTATCTCTGAACAAAATTTCCGTATACAATTCATCCCCACTTCCGTTGGGACGAAAACAGGAACAGTTACCATGACAACGAATGCGATCTCACAACCTGTCACCATTAATCTTACGGGAGAAGGTGTGGAGTGTAGTGTGATAACATCAATTCCCTATACCTCGGATTTTTCTACTGAATACCCCTGCTGGACTGTGAAAGATGAAAATAACGACGGCAGAACATTCGTCCACTCGAATGGCATTTTCGGGTACGTTTATTCTGAAACAAGCAGGGCTAACGATTGGTTGATTTCACCGGAAATCGAATTGAACTCCTCCGAATTGACGGTTAGGGTTGAGCATGCTTGTCGATCGGATCAATATCCTGAAAAATTTTCTGTTTGGACTGTTGCATCCGACTTAACTCCTATTACACAGATTTCTAACATAATAACTGTGACGAATGCCAGCGCTTATCAATTAACCGAAGCCTTCTCGTTGGGCGGTTCTTCCGGCGACAAAATCCGTATTGGAATCAAAGCCGAATCCGATCCCGATAGCTGGACGCTTTTTATCAAAAAAGTGATTGTTCAACAAGGCGTTGGGTTGAAAGACATAAGCATTGACAACTCTGTGAATATCTATCCTAACCCGGCATCTTCTGTCCTCAATATCACAGCTACCTCTTCCATCAACCAAGTGGAGGTATTCAACATGGCTGGACAATTGATTCATAAAATACAAGGCAACGATACCCAACTTGAAATCAATACTTCTGATTTCGCACAAGGATTCTACTTCGTGAAGATATCTAGCGAAGAGGGTGTTGTGACAAAGAAAGTTTCGATTGTGAAATAGTATAAAAGTCAAACTTTTATTAGTTTAAGGGTTCGAGGTGTATTCCTTGAACCCTTAATTTTTTTGAAATGTGTTTAAAATGCAGCGGACTGGTTGAAAATTATTGCTGTCCGGTAAAACCTTCAATAATGTCTTCAAATTTTTAAAAACCAGTTGAATAGAATCACTTTACAAAATAAGGGCTTACCATTTTATCGAGTGCCATTTCATAG
>JAJDJJ010000093.1 GCA_030267125.1 Bacteroidales bacterium OttesenSCG-928-B11 | reverse complement strand
ACGGGAAATTTGGGGGAGGCAATGGCTGCATATTGTTGGGTGATGTTTTTTCACGGGCGAAATCTCTCTACCGAGCGAAATCTCCTACGGAGAAGGGTTCCCGCCGGTGTGTGTGTGTGTGTGTGTGTGATGGGGAAGATCTACGGAGAAGGTTTTCCGTGTGTGTGGGTGTGTGTGCGGCGGGGAAGGTTTGCGGGAGAAGGTTCTCCGCGGGGGGTGTTCATGGTCTGTCGTGCATGGTTATTACCAGTATTCATGCGTTTTTCATTATTCATATTGCTATTGTTCTTATCCAATGGTGATGTTTTTTTAACAAAAAAAATGATCTTATTGATGGGTTACTACTTTTTTTTGTAATATTGTCGCCCAAAAAAGGAAAAAAAGAAAATGATTAGGATCCTATTATTCACTTAAATTAATAAACAATGAGATTACTTTTACACGCAAGGAGGCTTATCGTCTTCTTCATGTTGCTGGTTTTCATATCCAGTTTCACTCCTCTACATTCCCGAACGGCATGGAATGTTACGGCAAAACAACTTGCCGTATTGACTCAGTTATCCCCCGATGGCAGCAATTTCGGTGGGGAATCATTCACTATTTTTGACTATGCGTCCGCACAGATTACGGTGACTGCTTCCAATCTCACTCCATGGTCTTTTGATTTGACCTTTGGCAGTGAGGATGCTGTAAACCTTGTGGTTTCCACTACGACGGAAGCCACTCCTTCAAACCCCACGAATGCTGTGGACACAAAATCGGGTTTAACAACCAATCCCTATACTGTTTCAGATTTATCACCCGGTGTCATCTATCATGTCTATGTGCAGGTTGATTCCGATGAGGACTGGAGTTACACCTCCGTTACCACTCCTACTACTTGTCCTATTCCCACCAACGTGTCGTACAACCCCAACACGGGTATCTTGTCATGGGATGAACTGGGCATGACCAGTTGGAATATTAAAATATCTACCACGGCATTATCCAGTCCGGGTAGCGACATCGGAGATATTCTCAATGACGGTGTGGCGACCGGAGATCCCGAATTTACTCCAACATGTTTGATGGCTAACAGTACCTATTATTGCTATATACAGGTCAATTGTGAAGAAGGGGAGCTTGGTGACTGGGCATCCTATGTGCTAACAACTTCCTATTGCGCAGCGACAAGCTCTCTGGTGGATGGAACGGGAATAACGAATGTCACTTTTGGAACGATGCAAACCGTGAATAATACGACCGGATTAGAAACCGGGAATTATGGTAATTACTCGAATATGGCAGGAGCCGTTTTAGGGGGAGAAACATTTACGGTGTCTGTGACCTACGGCACGGATGCTGCATACGACACAAGAATCTGGATAGACTGGGACAACGATTATCAATTTGATGAAGTTACGGAAATAGTGCATCAATCTAAGGCTGTCAACAATGCCGGCAGTTACATTGTGTCGGCTTCGATTACGGTGCATGACTCTGTGGCTCCCGGTTCTTACCGTATGCGGATCAGAGGACAAGACAGTGGTTATTTAAAGGCTTGCGCAAAAGTAGGTCAACTCTCTCGTTCTTGCTGTGAGGATTACACGGTGTTGGTATTGCCTGAAGGTGCGACCTGTGCCCCTCCCATGAATATAGCGATTAGCGACATCATGTCCAGCTCGGCGACCGTTTCTTGGGATGACCCATCGTCTGCGGACGGATACGGCATCTACTATAGCGAAGATTGCACATCCCCCAATGAGAACACTCCCGTTATGGTTACCGCTTCGGAACTCACAAAGGATATTAACGGCCTCTCTTCCCTTACCACTTATTACGTGTGGCTGCGAGCCAACTGCGGGAGCGGTCATTCAATATGGTACGGGCCGGCCGTTTTCACTACTCAGCCTCCCTGTCCCGAACCTGTTGATGTCTCCTATGACTCCAACACAGGTCTCTTGTCATGGAGCGCTCCGGGAACGAACAGTTGGAATATTAAAATATCTACCACGGCATTGAGCAACCCGGATACCGAATTCGGCAACGTTATCAATGACGGCACGGCAACCGGAACGCCTCAATTTACGCCGGAATGTTTATTAGGAAATAATACCTACCATTTTTATGTACAGACCCGTTGTGGTGACGGCGATCTCAGCGACTGGGCACACCATAGCTATACCCTTTCTTATTGTGTAGCGACAGGCATAAGCGTACTTGGAACCGGTATCACGAATGTCACCTTCGGGACGGAACAGGTGGTAAATAACACGACAGGTAAGGAAGATGCCACAGGCTATTATGGTGATTATTCCGATAAGGTAGGGGCGGTTTTGGCAGGCGATACATTTGACGTATCCGTGACACTCGGCACTACTTCCGAATACGCTGTGCGAATTTGGGTTGATTGGAACAATGACTTTGAATTTGATGAAATTACGGAAAAAATGCATGAATCTGTAGCTACCGGCAGTTCTGGTAATTTTAGTGTGTCCGCCTCAATTCCGGTGCCTTCTAATATGACTCCTGGTTCCTACCGCATGCGTATCAGAGGGAATTCTAGTATGTATGGAGCTCCTACTTCTTGTACGGCAACGTCTTCAATGGTTCAGAACTATTTTGCATGTTGTGAAGATTATACGGTTTTGGTATTGCCTGAAGGATCCGATTGTGTACCTCCTACGAATATGACGATCAGCGATGTTACGTACGAGTCGGCAATCGTTTCTTGGGAAGCCTCCTCATCTACCGGAGATTACGAAATTTACTACAGCGATGAGTGTTCCTCTCCTGATGAGAGTACGTCCGGTCAGATCACCACCTCGGAACTCACGGAGGAGATGGACGGTTTATCTCCCCTTACTACCTATTATGTTTGGTTACGCACCGAATGTGAGGATGGGTATTCCATTTGGTATGGACCTACTATCTTTTCCACACTCTCCTCCTGTGTTAATCCCACGGATATTATGGTATCCAATATCACAACCTCTTCTGCCGACTTCACTTGGACGGGGGCGGCAAACGCCACTTCTTTTGAAATCGAAGTGGGACTGCCCGACTTTGTACCCGGGGGAGGTTCAGCCATTTATGACGCTACAGTGGAAACGGAATCATGTGGTATTCCTGAAGAAACGTTAGAGGAAGGCAAGGCTTATGTTTTTGCCGTACGGAGTATTTGTGGCGACAATGACGGTGGAAGCGAGTGGACTACGTTCGACTTTGGCACCGCTGCTGAGGAGGTATATGGGCAAGAATCCTGGAATGGTTATGTTTATAAATCCGCACAACCCGATGTGCCGGCCAACCGTTTTGGTGTGTATTTAGGCATGGTTACTGAGCCTGCAGAATTCAGCAGAAACAAGGCGGAGGGCTTAGCATGGTCAGGTGTTACCGAAGCATGGGCGGGTGCGGCGCCGACCTCTTACTATGCTGTGCGCTATCGCATGGCATACGACTTCTCTTGCGGCAACTACGCTTTCAAGATGACCGGTGTCGACGATGCGGTAAGGCTTAGCGTTGATGGCGGAGCGACCTGGTTAGAGACATGCTATGGCAACGATTGTGCCCCTGGTATCCATTGGAATAGCACTGCGTACAAGAGTGGAACCTATACTGCATCCGCATACCTGGATGGCCCAGCCAACTTGGTGCTCGAGTTTTTCAACGCCACCGGTGCGGCTGGCATCAAATTCGATTTTGAAGAAACACCTATCAATATGACGGTTGACATCGCTTCTGATTCATTCAATGTAACCTTTTTGGACGGAGAGAAGTGGAACATTGTAGTTACGTCGTCTCAACAGGCAGACCCTGATGACCCAACGGGCGTTGTGATTGAATCGTACCAAACCACCCTTAACCCTTTCCCTGTTTCCGGATTGACTCCTGAAACCCAATATTATGTTTACACTCAGTTGTCCTGTGGAGGTCCTTGGGGCGAGAAGATTGTCACTACTGTACCCGCTTGCCCTGTTCCGACTGGGTTGGCTACTACCCATATCGGAGCCGATACCGCCACGCTTGTTTGGGACGCATTAGGCATGACGAGCTGGAAGCTCAAGGTTTCGACTACCGCGTTGGAAGATTTAGAGAATGATACGGCCGACGTTTTCAGTCAAATAATAAACACCAACAGGTATAAAATCACATTGCCAAACCCTATTACAAAATACTTCTGGTATGTCCAGGCCAATTGTGGTAGCGCCGGCAACAGTGTTTGGTCAGATGAAATGTCCTTTAAGACGACACAGATTCCCGCGGAACTGCCCTACACCTGTGACTTCGAATCTCCGGCTACCAATAGTGGTTGGGAATTTAATAACGGAACGCAAACCAACCAATGGGTGAACGGAACTGCCGTGAGCAGAACAGGTACAGGATCCATGTATATCTCAAACGATAACGGTGTCTCAAACGCATACAGCAATGCAACCTCTTATGTATACGCGTACAGGACCGTCAGGATTCCCGCAACGACAAACCAAATAGAGTTCGCCTTCGACTGGAAGTGTCAGGGAGTGCTCCACTATAGCTTGGGAAGGGCTTTCTTGGTTCCCTTGACGGCAAACATTGATGCCGGTGAGGCCAACGGAATGTCGTCGTATAACAACAATACGCCGAATGGCTGGATTGATCTCGGTGACGGAAATCTATTTGGAGACAGTACTTGGAAAACCAAGTCGAAATTGATTAACGCCCCTGAGCCAGGCAACTATAATATCGTCTTCTTTTGGAAGAATTCTCAGTTCAACCCACCACCACCTATCGCTATTGATAACGTTTCCATGATGGAATACTCCTGTCCGGTTGTGACCAACCTTCAAACATCTAACATTACCGCCTTCACGGCAGACGTTGCTTGGCAGGCTGGCGGTGATGAGGAAGAGTGGGAAGTTAAATGGTGCGAGAGCAATGTTGATCCGGGCACGGTGACTGCGACTACGCAAAGCAGTAGATCCTATCCGCTTTCAGATTTGTCAGCCGCTACCGAATACACCGTATATGTCCGCGCTCTTTGTGACGGACAGAATGATGTCAGCCGATGGGGTTCCGTAAGTTTCACCACACTGGTTACTTGCCCGGCGGTGACTAATATCCACACTACCTCTATCGGAACGAACTCTGCCGACTTGGCTTGGACAGCAGGTGGAGCGGAAGAAATCTGGTCGGTGAAAATTGTACCTGCCAATGCTGATCACAGCACATATACCGAGGCAGTAGTGACGGAAACGTCCTATGTTGTGACGACACTGTCAGATGGCACACTCTTGAAGCCGAGCACCAAATATGATTGCTGGATTCAGGCAAATTGCGAAGAGGATGACAACAGTGTATGGACTAAATACTCCTTTACCACAGAATGCGGGACTATTACAGTTCCATTCAAAGAAAATTTTGATAATACCGCTACAAGCACTGACGCTGTAATTAAAGTTCCCGATTGTTGGGCTGGTATGAGCAATGCTAACAAAGGGCCTTACGTTACATACGCTGGCGGTGCGGCATATTACCATTCCGCGCCGAACTACTTAGACTTTAACTGGCCTGGAGCAGACGCATATTCATTGGCAGTTCTTCCGGAAATGGACGAATCGATAGCAATCAACACGTTAAAGGTAACCTTCTATGGCAGAGCAGGAAGCGATACCATTGCGGGAACGTTCACTGTAGGGGTGATGTCAGATCTCTCAGATGCTGATACTTATATACCGGTGGATACCATTGCAAAAACAGATACGATGATACAGCATTCTGTGAACTTTGAAAATTATACGGAAAATGGTAGGTATATCGCATTTAAGTGGGATGGCGGAGTCAAAAATAGCTATTATTTGGATGACGTAGAGGTGGATTATGCCGTGCTTTTAGTTTGCAACCCTCCGACTGGTTTATCAATAGCCAATATAGAGAAAAACTCTGCGGACGTGAGCTGGACCCAATCCGCGACAGCTGTGACCTACACGCTGGAATACAAGAAGAGTACAGATGAGAACTACAACACGCCGATCACCGGAATTACTACCGCGAGCTATCCGCTCACCGGTTTGGAAGCAGGCACGCAATATAACGTGCGTGTGAAGAGTGTTTGTTTAGGTGGCGATGAGAGTGGCTACACTTCT
>JAJDJJ010000092.1 GCA_030267125.1 Bacteroidales bacterium OttesenSCG-928-B11 | reverse complement strand
AGGTTTTACCGGACAGTAATAAATAATTTTACCCTTACCTGTCAAGCTATATGCTACTACACTTGCTGCTATCGACTTCTATGCGAAAAGATTAATCGCCGCATTTAGAATCTCAGTTTCACTAACTTCTTGGTTAGGAATTGCTACCCCAATTTGGGACAGAAGTGTCATATAAATGATCTGTCCCTTATTTTTTTTGTCTTGTTTTAACAGGTGGAGAATGGTGGGAAAGGCTGATTCCGGAATTTCGGGAATAGTGAAAAAACGGGAGATTGTCTCTTTAATGTCATTGACCTCCCCGATAGTTAGAAATCCTTTGCAATACGAGATATAGCTCTCGAAGCAGATACCCAATGCCACAGCATGGCCATGTTTTATGGTTTTATGTTGTGTGAAAAAATAGCTCTCTAATGCATGTCCTATTGTGTGGCCGAAGTTGAGATTGCGGCGGATGCTTTGGTCGTGTAGATCTTGAGATACCCAGTCATTTTTGATAGCAATACACCGATCGATCCAGGTTTTTGCTATCGTATTGTTATTCAATTCGTTGATCTTGCGAATCGCACTCCACATCTCGTGATCCGCAATAAGGGCGTATTTGATCATTTCGCCAAAACCATTCAGCAGCTCTTCGTGTGGTAATGTATGTAGAAAGTCAGTGTCAATCAACACTTCCCGGGGGGGATAAATTGTGCCGATGCTGTTTTTTATGCCATTGAGATTTACGCCGTTTTTTCCACCATGGGCAGCATCAATCATTGCCAGTAGGGTAGTGGGGATGTTGATCAGAGGCATGCCTCTTTTGTAAGTGGCGGCGACAAAACCACCCACATCACAAACGATGCCGCCGCCTATATTCACAAGCATATCACTTTTTGAAAATCCTTCCCGAAGTAATAGCGCGGATATTTCCGACACTCTTTCCAATGTTTTAAATTGTTCCTCGCTTTGGAAAATATACGTGTGTATGGCGTTATTTTTGTTAAAATCGTTTATTCCATACAAAGAGGAAACCTTTTCATCCATAATCACAAAAAGAGGGTTGGGTGAGGAATCTATGACTTTATTCAGCAAGCGTTGCAACGGATTATCTTTATGCATTATGCGGATTTTGGATAAAACTATTTTTTTATATACTTATTATCAGTTGGTTAGAGTGAATTGAGAATGTTTGGCAAAAATAATTAAAATTGAAAACGGATAGTAAAAAAGAATAGATTATTATTGTAAATTTGCAATCCAAAATTAGAAATGATGCCGAATACATCTACAGATAATACAGTCAATTTATTTATCCCTTGCGAGATGGACATGTTTAGTCCCTCTATCCCTGATAGCATTGTTATCGTATTGCAACGATTAGGTTACAAGGTGGTTTATAACCCGGAAACTACATGCTGCGGACGAAAATTTTTTATGGCTGGAGCAGTTGATTGTGCCAAGGAATTGGGTAATAAATTGCTGAGCGAATATGATCCGCAATATCCGATTGTAACCCCCTCTGCTGCTTGCGCCGCTTTCATTAAAACACATTACCGTAAACTTTTTGAAAATACTGCCGTACCAGCGAAATTGAAGCAATTCACCAATAATGTTTATGAATTGTGTGATTTTATTGTAAATGTACATGGTGTTACAAGTCTCGGTAATAAATTCAACCAACGTGTTTTTTATTACGAATCGTGTTCAGCGAAGAATTACTACCCAGTGAATAATGCGCCTCGAACATTGCTGAAGAATACATTAGGTTTGGATTTATTGGAAAACAACTTGGAATATTCCTGTTGTGGGGCTAACGGAAACTTTGCGATGGAAAACCCCGCCGTTTCGGACAAAATTCTCAATGACTTAGTGGGTGATATCTATAAATTAGGTACGCAGTATGTTACGTCAACAGATATTCACTGTTTACAATACATAGATTCGATGTTGAATGCCAATGGCGGTGGTATGGAGGTGATTCATATCGCCGATATTTTACTGGGAGATGATATGCTTTAATAATGCGTGTAAATTATAAAAAATATAAAAATGAAACTTTTACTAATCAGTAATTCAACAAATTACAAGGAGCCTTACTTAGGATGGTGCATGCCGTTAATCAATGACTTTTTGAAAAACGAGAAAAAAAATATCCTTTTCTTTCCTTATGCGGGAGTTAAAATTGCAGGAAAAAATTTCCCCGAAAGTTACGATGCTTATTTAGATCGCGTGAAGACGATTTTCTCAGCGCATGGTTTCAACGTAACTTCCGTTCACCAAGCGGCTTGTCCGGTTGAGGCGGTGAATGCTGCCGATGCAATCATGGTGGGTGGCGGCAATACTTTCAATTTGGTGGCAGAGATACACCGGAACAAATTGATCGAACCGGTGAGACGCAAAGTGATGGAAGGCACACCATTTTTGGGATGGAGTGCGGGTTCTAACGTGGCTTGTCCCACATTGCGCACCACTAACGATATGCCGATTGTGATGCCTGAAAGTTTCAACTGCTTCGACTTTGTGCCGTTCCAAATCAATCCACATTACATAGATCCTTATCCGGAAGAAGTTAACGATAGAATTCGCCATGGTGGTGAAACCCGCCAAGATCGTATTAATGAGTTTCTTTCAGTGAATCCGGAAATCACGGTTGCCGGTTTGCGCGAAGCTTCGGCATTGTGGGTGGAAGACGGTATGATTACACTCAAAGGCGACAGGGAGCTTAGAATCATGCGCCACGATGTGGAAGCCTTCGAGATCAAACCCGGTGCAAAATTTGATTTTTCCTTCAATATAAAATAAGAAATCATGCTGGATCTATCGATCAAATACATGGGGCTGACACTTCCGTCACCACTAATCTTAGGTAGTAGCGGTCTATCAAACCAAATCGAAAATCTGATCAAAGCCGAGGATGCTGGTTTTGGTGCTGTAGTGCTGCAATCCGTTTTCGAAGAACAGATCAAAAATGAGATTGAGATGACCTACAAGAGCGGCAGTAGTGTGCGACATTCTCAATCCTATGCCTATATCTCTCATTATCAGCAAAAAGCTTCCATAGATAAATATTTGCAACTGATCAAAACAGCCAAAGAAACATTGTCTATTCCCGTGATAGCCAGTATCAACTGCTTTTCCACAGAAGGTTGGATGCAGTATGCGAAACGGATGGAAGAAGCCGGCGCCGATGCGTTAGAAATTAACTATTTCGATATGCCCATCAATTTTGATAAAGAGGGGAAAATGTACAAAGCTTCCTATTTTAAGCTTGTGGATGAATTGAAAAAAAGACTGGATATACCGATTGCATTGAAAACGTCCCATTATTTTACGGATTTGGCACATTTTATGCAACAATTGTCCTATACCGGCTTGGAATCGTTGGTGCTTTTCAACCGTTTCCACTCGCCTGACATCGATATTGATAAGATGGAGTTTTCTATGACCAACAAATTAAGTCGCTCCGAAGAGCTTTCTAACACCTTGCGTTGGACAGGCATTTTGAGCAAACATCTCCGTAGCGATCTCTGTGCCACAACCGGCTGCCATGATGCCGACGGACTGATCAAGCTCATATTGGCCGGTGCTGATGCCGTACAAGCCACTTCCATTTTTTACGAAAAAGGAATCGAGTATGGCCGGACGATGATAGAGGGGCTTTCTCGGTGGATGGAGAAAAAAGGCTATAAGACAATCCAGCAATTTAAAGCAAAACTGAATTACAAAAACATAGAAGATCCTGCCGTCTACTTCCGAATTCAGTTCATGAAATACATGGAAAGCTGACAATGGGAAATGCCGAAATTTACAAGCGGAGGATGAATCCTTTTCCAGGCTATATGGAGCCACAGAAAAAGGAAATGATTGGTAAATTACGTGCCATGGGCTTCTCTGAAAAGGTGTTAAATGCTTTCGACGCTCGCCCGAGACACTGGTTCGACCAGTCGTTTAAACACAGCATGATTTATGAAATAGCCGCTCTGCCTTCACAAAAAGGACAAACGATCTCTAATCCGGCCACTGTTGCTTTACAGACACAATTGCTAAATGTTCAGCCTGGTGACAAGATCTTGGAAATCGGAACCGGAACCGGTTTTCAATCAGCAATTTTAGATTTTCTAGGCGCTAGGGTTTTCACGATTGAACGCGATTATAATTTAGCCTCAGAGGCAAATAAGCTGTTCAAATACTTCGAAAATAAGATATTTTCGCATTATGGTGATGGCTATGAAGGATTGCCGCGATTCGCTCCCTTTGATAAAGTGTTGATTACTTGCGCACCACCAGATATCCCTGAAAAATTATTGGATCAATTGAAAGTGGGCGGTTTTATGATTACTCCAATTGGTGTTGAAGACAAACAGAAAATGCTGAAAATAACAAAATTGGATGATGAAAACTTTGAGTGTGAAGAATTAGGAGATTGTTTCTTCGTGCCGATGTTAAGAGATAAAGTGTGAACTATTCCCGAGACCTATTGTAAAACATGGGGTTAATCCGTTCCTGTTCCTCCTTATGAAACATCTTTTCTAAAAAAATGAAAAGGTTCTTGTCCGGGTCAGGTGCATGGCGAATTTCGATTTCGCCATCTTTATTTAATATAATGTTTTCTGGCAAGGAGAAAATATCCATCGCAATCAGCCAGTCATAATGATCGTTAAAATGAACAAATTCCCAGTCGAATAGGGGATACGCTTCCCGAAATTTCTTGAATTGTTCGTATTCGAGATCCAACGATACGCTGACAAAAGTGATTTCATCTTTAAATTTAGCATGCAATTCTTTGATAATGAGCATCTCACGAATACAGTCGTCACAGTAGTTGTCGTAAAAATGTAAATAAACCCATTTGCCTTTTAATTTATTGATCTTCACATTTTTATTCTTCTCATCTTTAAAAATAAATTCCGACATCAATTTTTTAGAATTGCTGTTTTGGATAATCTCTAAGATATTATCCGCAATTTTTTTGTGTTCGGGGAAGTGTGTGTTTTGGGCGATATACTCAATGAGAGAAATCACATTACGCCAATTAAAATCTTCTGAATCAGTAAATTCCCATAGATTATAGAGTATGACTAGTTCTCGTAAACGCTCGTTCACTAAAAAATGATCCCTGCCGACTTCGTTAAAAAGAGCCGGATAATTTGCTGTCGTGTTGATATATTCGTTCAACATAGATTGGGAAATCCGTGATGAAGCATATAAGTAATTAGAGTAGAAGTCTTTGAAGAAATGCATGTAAGCGGGGTTGTTGTACAAAACATACTCATTGTTAAAATATTTTTCATATAGTTTATCCGGATACTTAGAATAGATAATTTTATCTAATTGGGCAATAGTATAATATATGTATGACTTGTAAAAATTAGTCGGCTCATACTCCGTCGGGAACCGTTTGGATATTTCCTGTACCACCGTATCATAGCACTCTTTGTCTTTTAAATAAACGATCCGGTAGCTGAACTCTTGAAGAATTGCTTCATAAAAAGCCAAAAAATAGTTGATTTTCAGATTAATATCGTTTGTGTCAGTTTTTAAATTCTGAATTTGCAGAAACCCTCCATACGCACCGGGATCAAACAATTTGAACAAAACGGTATCCATTTCGACATTAAATGAATAGTTCCAATTAGGCACGATATAGAACTCAGCACGGGAAGTTCGGATTCCCATTTGTGTCAAGGTGATTTCTTTGATATTTGTAGAAAGCTGGAAAGTGTGGTTATTGGAAATAGTTGACTCGCAAAGAACAATCATTTTATTAGTGATATAATCATCCGTGGCTAAGAGGCGAACCTTCTCTCCTATGGGTAGCGGCGTAGTGGCGGAAATAGTAATGTTGTCTTTGTTCTGTGCTGTGGTATATTGTGAATGGAGCATGAACAACATGCTGAATAATAGGATGATATGTGTGGTGTAATTCCTTTTTTTTACTTCCATTCGTTGATAATATCCGGCAGAAATTGTTGATAGTTTCCGTTATGCGTGTAAATATCCCGAACAATGCTTGAACTGATGAATGATAACTCAGGTGCTGTCGTTAGAAAAATCGTCTCAATAGTTGGAGCTAAAATCCGGTTCGTTTGCGCAATATCGTTCTCATAACGAAAATCGGCTTCGTTTCGTATTCCCCTGATAATATACTTGGCATCGATCTTTTCGCACAAATCAACAGTCAATCCGTTATAGGTGATGGTTTGGACGTTGGCAAACTGCTTGGCAACGGATTCTATCCATAATAGTCGTTTTTCGAGCGGGAAAAGTGATTTTTTAACACTGTTTTTGCCTATAGCTATATAGACCACATCAAAAAGCGAGGCAATTCGACGAATTATATTTTCGTGGCCTTTGGTGATTGGATCGAAAGAACCGGGGAATACAGCTATTTTCATGCGGTTATTCTCTGATTATGGCAAAATTGTAATCATCGATGAAGCGGATTAGCCGTGAAGGTTTGAAATCAATGGATGAGGAAAATTTCTCCGGCACTACATGATCTACTTTATTAAATAAATCAGGGGAGATATCGCTA
>JAJDJJ010000091.1 GCA_030267125.1 Bacteroidales bacterium OttesenSCG-928-B11 | reverse complement strand
CGGTTATCTTCATGTTGTTGGATGAGTATGACGATTTTCCCGAATATTTATACGGCTATGTGGCAGAGGATTGGAATAACGGCATCGGCTACATGGACAACGGCGGTGACTTTGGTGTCGGTAAGCAACGATGTGATAAAGGCTTGCAATCCGTCCACCATGTCGGCGCTGGTCTTGGGGTATAAAATATCTATGTCCGGCTTGCCGCTGCCGTCCAATTTTCCGTTATAGATTTCATGTTGAAATTTAATGATTTGTCCCATAATACTTTTTGTTAGTTTAGTAAGTGATATTGTTAAAGCGGGTACACGGAGCACGGTTCACGGAACACGTTTTCCGTGTACCTTGTGCCGTTCTCCGTTTTCCGTTTTCCGTCATTTGATTACCCTCAAATACTGGTCATCTATTTTGAGTATAGCGTGTTTGAGGTAGAGGACTAAATTGTCGAGGCTGGTTTGAAAGATTTCCCCCTCCGGCGTGCAGATGGCGACCGTCATCCCCTCGTTGATGTTGTACTCCAATTTCTTTAGCGCCCCGTAATCGGCATCCAACTTTCCGGAGGTCGCATTTTTGGCGACTTCCTCGGCTTTTTTCTCGGCAACTTCGATGAAGAGTTTTTCCAACTCCTCCGCATCAGGAAGTTGGGAGACTTCTATGTTGAACTCTTTCATGGAGCTTTTGCCGGAGAGTTCCACCCCGTCAATGGCGGGTTTGTCTTTCAGGTCGTTGTAGCTGTTCGTGACCTCTCCCATGGAGTTGATCTTGGCGATCACCTCGTTGAATATCTCCCTCACTTTGGAGAGTTCCATTCCGTTTTCGATATATTCTATACTCATTTTTTATTTTATTGATGTTATTTCTGTGATGCTGTTTGTCGCGGCAACCCGCCTGAATTCTTCCCGGTCAATCCAAATAACCGAAGTCGTATTTCCGTCAATGTCAATGCGTTCATCCATCCAAACATCTTCAAAGGATTCCCTTTCCGTGATGACAGTTCCGGTGTTGGTTCTCTCTCCCGTGTCGGAGGTCGCAATATTGAACATGTATTGGAATTGGCAGTTTTGCAATTCTTCTGTTTCGTCAAAAATGGTGAAAGTGTCAGGCAGGATGGTGATGGGGATCGCTTTGCCGTTTACTATTTTGAAATTGAACGAATTGCCGACAGCCTCTTCCAACAGCTTCAGTTCATGCGATGCTTTATACCCGGTTTGGGCGATGTAAGTAATGGAGGTGTCCGTTATGTCGATCTCGTTCAACCCGTTCTTTTTGACCACTTCCCCCTCCACCGTCTTCTCCTTGCTCTCGCGGTCGGTGAAAAAACTCTCCAACACGCCGTATTTGTTTTGCAGTAAAAATGTATGAGAATGGTAAGGTTTCTCTTGCATGATAAAGGTGCGTTTCCACACTCTTTGTTCGGCATCGGTTGGATAGACGCGGACGGTATAGCTGAGAATATTGTCGGAATAATCCGATAACGAGAGACTTGAAAAAGACAAGGGAATGCGGATGATGTTGAAGTTGGTCATACTGACACTGCCCGGGTCAATATCGTTGACGGTCGTTCCGTCTTCGTTAAGAATCTCAATTCTCACTTGGAGTTCCTGTGAATAGTTGCCGTCTCCATTGCCATAAAAGAGCATGAAATAGACGAATTGTCCCAACTCCCGAAAGCTCTTGACCGTCAAACCCGAATCACATCCGTAGTTGAGAGGATGCCTGTCGTTGGAGAATTTAAGGGCGCCATTGACCGGGGTGATCCAGTCGGGGATATTGAGGCTCTTGCACTGTTCGCCCAGTTGCCCCGCCGTGACGTAACGATAACCGAAACGCTTGACCAACTGCACTTTCCCGTCGTGGTAGTCGGAATAGGAAAGGGCGTATTTGATGATGGCGTATTGTAGGATATATGCCCTGAACGCTTCATCTATCACCGGAATATCGACTTGGGAAAAGTAGGAACGCAGCAGCGTGAGCGGCAGGACGGCTTTGTTGGTGTTGTCAAGGCTTAACAGCATGGGCGGCGTTTTGAGCTGCTGGACGCTGCCATTCGCATAGCGGGTGATCTCCAAAAAGGCGAAGATCTTGTACCCGTTTTTGAAACTCCTCGCGATGCCTTCCGTAAGGCGGATCCGGCTGAAGGAGGCTTGCGGGTCGCTGGACGAAAGCGACACGTTCTCCCCGCCAAAATCCAAAGCCGCGAAAGTGATTTCGAGGCTGTCGGAGATGGTAATTTGGAAGTCCTTGCCCATCTCATAATTGCCGGCTATTTTAACAACCAATTCCTCCTTCAGGGATAGGTCGCGGTAATTGCCGATGTAATCCGGACGGTTGATGGAGGCTGCCACACTCTTGACCGTAAACACGAACTGTTTTTCCCCGTATGCAATAATGAAACTGTAATCAAGGCGGGGAAACATGTTGATTTTCCATTGGGTCACTGCTTTCCGTCCACTAACACTGACAGGTGTGCCTGTCATCTTGAAGGTCAATAGGTTGCCCGCGAAATCAATCAGATAGGGTTTTTCGGTGATGGTGACGCTCATGGTGGTTGGAATTGTTTTGAAAGGTTAATTTTTTGGAGACCGGAGGCAGGAGGCGGGAGGCGGGAAAAGAAAGCTATTTTCATTCTTCCTGTTTCCGGTCTCCTTTTCTCCTGTCTCCGTCATTTGATTGCTGCCGCGTTTCGTAAAAAGTTTTCCTGCTGCTCAAACTGCAATTGTAAATCGCGACTTAAAACGGCTCTTCGGTTCGTCGGGTCGCTCATGAATTTGCGAAGCTCGCTCATTTCCTCCAACATCTTCTCTAATAGTATGTTTTCCGTTTCCCGCTCTGCGCTCCGCTCTTCCGTGATCCTTTTTCCGTGTTCCGTTCTCCATTCCACAGTGTTATTTGCTACAAAATTGCGGCTTATGCTCGTGGCGGCTTGGGACAGATTCTGCCCGTTGGGAACGGAAAAGCTCATGTTCTCCCACGGCGACTTGTCGCCCCGCTGGTACTGCTCCAGAGCTTCAATGGCGGGGGCTGTTTGTGGATCAGAGAGTAAAGTATTGGATGCTATCCACTCCCTGCCGTCCTCACCTGCTCTAATGATCTTTTCGTTTTCGATGTAGCCACCATCTCGGTAAGGTTCGGGCTGGCTTTGGATGGCCGCCACTTGCGCACCGGTAGTGGCCAAGGAGAGCGCCATCGTGATCAGCCCCCAAGGAAAACCGCCGCCGGACTCAAAACTCTTGACCGCCGCCAGGATGCCGGAAATGATCGCCTGCGCCGTGGCGGCTTTCTTCTCCCTGCGGAATTGCTCCAACGCCAACTCCTTCTCTTTGGCTTCCAACTCCTTGTCCAACTGTTCAACTTGGGCGTTGTAGTATTCCTGGGAAATGATACCCTCGGTGAGCTGGTGGTCTAAAATATCCTTGCGTTCGTCGTATTTATTACGGTAATCCGCCAATAAACGTTCTTCCTTGTTTTTCTGAATCTGGTTGATGGAGTCAAAGAGTTGGTTTGCCGTCCACACGAAGTCTTGGATCACGTCGGCGATGGCGGAGAGGTTCTTCTCCCAATCTTTCCGGAAGTTCTTCCAGTCAATGTCAAAGAGTTTGCCGATGCCCTGTTTCGCGGACATCTTTTCAATATCCTCCAACTCTTTGCCGAGTTTGGTTTTCAGTTCTTCGATCTGTTTTTCCAGCAACTCAATTCGCTCCTTGTGTTCGTTCTCGTTCAACTTTTTGAGTTGGTCGATGGCGGTTTGGGCAATGGCAATCTTCTCGGAGTACTCTTTCTTCACGGCGGCGATACGGGCTTCTTGCTCCGTGAACAGAGCCTGCGTGATCTCCTGCTCCGCACGCCTGACCACGTCCAACTCCTGCGTGGCTTCCAAGGTGATCGCCTCCTTTTTCTTCTCCAAAAGCTGATTCAGGATTTTGAGTTCTTCTTCGCTCAACCCTGTTCCGCTTACCGGGTCGTATGGCTCATTCTGTTTGGCTTGATAAAAGGCGATGTTTTTATCAATCTCTTTGAGGGTCTCTTTCCACTGCCGTTGGATTTGGGTGAGTTCGGCGGCATATTTGTTCGTCAACGTGTTACCCAATTTATCCTGCAATTCCTCCACCTTGTCGCAAAGTTTTTGGTAGTTCTCCTCGACTTTCTTCAGCTCTTTCTTGCGGTGCTCCTCTTCCAAGCGGGTAAGGGCTTTCGCTTTGAGTTGCGCCAGTTCTTGCTCCGCCTTGATCGCCTCCTTGCCTTTGAGTTTGATGAATTTCTTGGCGGTGGCGATCTGCTCGTCAAACTCTTTGGCGCTCTTCTGCTTCTCTTTCTCCACGCCCTCGAAAGCCGCCAACCGGTCTTCTTCTTTCAGCTTTTCCAACTCTTTCAGAAACGCTTTCCACTCTTTAAGTTGCTCTTTGGTTGCTTCCGCCGTGGCATTGTGCTGGTTGCGTTTGGTCTGGCAATCGGCGCAGTCGCAACTCTGCCAGTTGCCGCTACAAGTCGCTTCTTTTTCCCCGGTGACGGTTTCCGTAGGGCTGCCCCCGGCTTCCGCTATCTCGTTCAATTTCTTCTGATATTCTTTCTCCCAGATTTGCAGCTCCTTGAAGAGCTTGCCCCGCTGTTCCTTCAGACGGTTTAAGCGGCTGTCCTCGTTGTTCCTTGCGTTGGCGCTGCCAAAATCGGCGAAGTAGCCGTCAATCTTTTTATTAAACTGATACCACTGGGCTTCGCTTGCCTCCTGCATCCTCACTAACCGTTCCCGCTCTTTTTCTTTGGCTTTGTCTAATTTCTTTCCCTTTTCCGCGTCCCACTCGCTCAGGGCGGCTTGCGCTTCCATGATCTTATTCTTGATGGCGGTGGCTTCGATTTTAAGGTTCAGGATGGTCAGGTAGTTTTCAATCGCCGCCGTGTTCTCCCCGATCAGCCTCCCCTCCTCGCCAAGTTGGGCGTTGTAGTCGGGCATGATCTCCTTGAGCTTGCGGATGGCTTTGTAGCGCTCATCATTCCCCAAGTTCTCGTTGCGGATGATGCCGACCAAGTCTTTCACCGTCCGTGATTGCTCCTCGTAAGTCTTGCTCACTTCCAGCATCATCTCGGCGTGGGCTTTCTGATAATCAAACTCTTTGCGCAACTCCCTCGCCGACTTTATCCATTTGCCCAGTCCTATGACAATGGCGGTGATGGCGGTGGCGATGGCAAGCCACGGCACTTTGGTCGCGGCGGCATGGTAGAGTTTCATCGCTTTGGTGGCCATTTCTGTGTTGCCAGCCAATTTGTACTTGGCGGCAGCCAATAGCAAGGTGATGGAGCGGTCGGCATGTTTCAGGGATAGCGATATTTTGGTGTAGGCATTATGTGCTTGCTTTGCCGTATTGACCAAAAGCAAGCGGGAAAGATACAGCGCGTAAGGAGCTATCAATGCGATGATGGCGGCTTTGTTCTCCCCGGCTATCTTGATGGTTTTGGAGAGGAGTTTCAAGCCTGCCGTGCTGGTCTTTGTGAGCTTCATCAAGGCGGGGTAGAGCTTTTCTCCCAGCTCCAACCGCATGTCCTTGAACTTCTTGCGGGCTTTCTCCAAGTTCGCCTGCATGTTGTTGTTCTTGATATCGTACTCGTTGAGGCAGGAGACGCCCTCTATCATGGATTGGTTGGCTGTGGCTTGCGCCGCCTCCACCTTGTCCAATGAGTTTGCCAAAGAAGAGATGGCGGCGGCGGCTCGCGCGCCGTCCAAGCCCAAGTCTTGGAAAACGGGCAAAAGTTTGTCGAACCCGCCCGCTCCGCTGAACCCTTTCAGCACCTTTTTCAACGCCGCGTTCATGTCGTTCTCGATCAGCAAGGTGAACGCCTTGAGTTCCATGCCCGCGACTTTCGCAAACTCGGCGGGTTTGGATATGACTTTCTGGATGAGCTTTTGAAAGGCGGTCGCGCTCATCTCCACTTTCTGCATGTCTTGGTCTAAAGCGGAGGCGTAACCCAAAATCTGATCGGCGGAGAGTTTTGCCTGCACCGCAATACCACCGAGACGCCCGGCAAAGTTCACCATGTACCGCTCATTCGCCGTGGAAACCTTGCCCAGCTCGTTCACCGCCGATCCGAGTGCGAGCATCTGCTCTTTGAGGTTTTTCTCTTTGAGCACGTCGGATGATTTCTCAAACACATTGACCATCTTGCCGATGGCGAGCGTGGCGTCGTCGCCCAGCACGTCTCCCATGGAGATGTTGATGATGTCCGCGGCTTCAACGAACTGCCTGACCAGATCCTGCGCCGAGATGCCTAATTTCCCCGCGATGTAGGCGAGGTTGTTGAGCTGTTCCCGGCTGGTGCGGGTGTCCATCTGCTTGAAGCTCTTGTTCAGCTCCTCCACCTTGTCGCGGGTGAGGTTGGTGGTTTTCTGCACGTCCGCGTAGATGTCGTCCAGCGCGGCGAGGTCTAACGAGAGCTGTTTGAGGGTGGATATGGCGGTGTTGAACGTGCTGAAAAGCTGGGTTAGACCGCCCAGTCCCGCGCCGAACAGCATCGCCTTGTCGTAGAGCTTGCTCCAGGCGGATGCCGCGCCGCCGATGTTCTGGGCGT
>JAJDJJ010000090.1 GCA_030267125.1 Bacteroidales bacterium OttesenSCG-928-B11 | reverse complement strand
GATTGCGACACACATTTTGCCTCCACCAAACAAGCTTCCATCCACCTAATACACGCCCAACACACCCGTGTGCCTTGTCGTTATCCCGTTATAGTCGGTGACGAAGAGGATGTAATTGTAGGTTTGGGCATAAACCGGTTTACCGTTGACGGAACCGTCCCAAACGAAGTTCTTGTCTTTCGAGTAAAAGACCAGCGTCCCGAAACGGTCGTAGATCATGACCTCCGCGTTTTCTATCAGCGCTACTTGGGGGAGGTAGAAGAAATCGTTGATGCCGTTCTGGTCGGACGGGCTGATGGCGGTGGGCAGGACGATGTTCGGGAGGCACGCCGGCACTTTGAAATGGTTGTTGGCCTTGCAGGCGTTGTCGTCGGTGATGGTCACGCTGTACTGTCCCGGCTCGGTGACGGTGATACGGTCGCTGAAGTCTCCGGTGTTCCAGATATAGGAGGCCACCTCCGACTCGGTGATGGTGAACAGCTCCGCGGTGAACTCGTCGCAAAAGTCGCCCTCGATCCCGATGGTGACTTTGGGCACAACCTCGATGATGCGCAGGTGGAGCGTGCTGTCGCAGCCGTTGCCGCACGCACCCTCGTACATGATGGGGAAGGTGCCCGGCGTGTTGAAGACGTTGCCCGACGGGTGGGTGTAGGGGAAGGACTCCTTGCAGACGTATACGGTGTCGTGCCCCTCGCAATGCGGGAGGTTGTCCATAACGTAAACCCAGACGGTGCTGTCGCAGCCCGAAGCACAGGCTTTCGGAAATTCAATCTCATGCGGCCCGTTGTTGTTGAAGACGTGGCCGTACTTCGCATCATTATATGGAAACTTACCTTCGCAGATGTACAGCGTGTCGGTACTCTCGCAGGGGTTGAGCGGGGTGACGTTGACTTTTATAGTGGTGTCTTTCACACACTTCTTGTCGTTGTCGTACAGGGTCAATTTCACATCGTACACACCCGGATTATCATATTCGTGTTTGGGAGCTACAAGGGTAGATTTCGGCTTGCCGTCGCCAAAGTCCCACTCCACGTATTTGATCTCCTGGGGGGAGTTCCCGCCGTTGTTGACAATGGTCAGCACGCTGGTGTTCTCAAACCACACGTCGTATTTGCAGGAGTCCGTCGCCATGGAGTACTCGAAGTTGGGTTCCAGCTCGTAATAGGTGACGGTGGCACTGAAAGTCATCACCGCGCCGGTCATGGATGTCAAGTCACAGGTATATTCCGTCTCGTTGACGTTTCTTTTGCGCATCAATTCATTCGTGGCCGCAGTGGCAAGCGGCACGCCGCCGCATTTCCAAACGTAGTTATCAAAACCTTTGGGTACAGTCAGCTTTATATCATCGTCGCCGCACGCTTCCACCTCGATTCTGCCCCTGAAGCCTCGGGCCGTAAAATAACCGTAGGCCCAATGAGCACTTGGCGGGCAATCCTGAGTAGTAATCTGCAGTTTCACCTGTTCTCCAATTCGGTTTCTGAGATCGAAAGCCACAGGAAGCCATTGAGTCCACTTACTACTATAACTACTGCAATCAAAATAATCTTTTTCATCAATACTATTCTCTGGATTTACAGGCGGGTTCGGATCGCCGGTCTTCGACGCAGGATTCACCAAAAAGTGGCTGTTTTTTGCTCCCGGTATGGCTGGTTGTCCGGATGCTGTCAATACATCGATACGAAAAAATGGATTATCCTGATATCCATGCCCAGGAGATTGTGCCACAAAAGCGAAATAGACTAATATTACATTGCTCATGGAATCAGGAATGAAGTGATACGTGATGCGGGAGCTGGCAAAACCTTCACCACCACCACCATAGCCGATGCCATACTGTTGAGCATCACCCAATCTCATGACCCTCATCGGCCCCAACATTTCCTCGTCCCAATCGGGAAGGATATCCGTCGGCGGCATGGTGTTCAGAAAAACACCCGGTATTCCGTCGAGACACGCCTTTTGGTCCTGGCTCGAAAAGGTGATTATCTCATGAGTCTTATTGTTCGTTGTGCTATAGCCCAATGTTTGTCCGGGATTAGCCATCGTGCCGTAGCTCATTCTCACATGGGATTGGTTGCTCAGTGCTTGCAATGTGGCCGGCACAAAGGTCAGCGGAACTCCCTGATGATATGTTTGCCCTTGCAGGTTAAAAATCCCTATGACCAATAAAATAAATGCGATTAAGATGTTCCGTGTTTTCATAACTATTGTCATTATTATGTTCTATTTCTAAATGTCCAATTTCAGTTAGTGATGACGTGGGTGTTGTTTTTTTGTTGCCTGTCGCGAAAAAAAATCATGATATAAAACCAAATCCTCTTCTTTTTGTTTTTTTATTTTGAAAAACAACGCATCGAAGTTATTTTATACTTTTGCGCGGCGATTTTCGATGCAAATTAACAAATAAAACAATTATAAATTCATACAAAAACTACAAAACATGAAAAAACAACTATTTTTTATGATGCTGGGCCTACTGTTGACCGGGCATCTCGGGGCACAACAGACCTTATTAGCCACTTGGACTTTCGACAGTCTACAAGCAGCTCCTCACACCCTTCGAGCTATTCCTTCCAACACGGATATTGGCCTCCAAGCGGGCACGGCTTACATCTATGCTGACAGTACTAACGGAGCTTCCGCATTCCTCTCTTCCGACAGTAATCCGGAAATTACAAGTTTTAGTGGGGATCTATTAAATGATCCCAGGACTCCTGCAACTAAAGGCATGGCATTAGCCTTAGCTAATTCTTCTGCAAATGGAAAATCGATCGTATTTAAATTTTCGATGAGCGGTTATCAAAATTTAATGATCTCATTTGCCTCCCGTTATAGTGGAAACAAAGATACTACCACTACAGGTTTCACTTCTCACGCTTGGGCATATAGCACGGATGGCATCAATTACACGTCGATTCCCGGCATTAATACAGCTCCAGGAAGTCCGAATTTTATCGTAAAATCTATTGATTTAAGTTCTGTTACGGCAATTAATAATCAATCTGATGTTTATGTCAGATTAACTGTAGATGGCGCAACATCTACCTCCGGCAATAACCGTTTCGACAATATACAGATCAATGCGGAGCCGTTCGGTGATGATATCAACCCTCCTTCGGTTGTAAACAATGAAGTGACTAACGCGACTTCCGCCATTATCTACTTCAGTGAAAATTTAGACACCACCATCGCGGAAACTGCCGCTAATTACACTTTCGCCGACACGCACACCGTTTCAAACGCGTCGCTCGTGAATGGGAACGAAGTGCATCTAACCATCTCCCCCGCCCTACCTATCGACAACAATTATACATTAACTATTAGCAATATCGAAGATCTGTCCGGCAACGAAATGACAGACACCACGATCACGCTGGCATACGGTATTCCGCCAAACCGCCAATTTGCAACCATCTCCGACTTGCGAAACGCTCCGTTTGGTGATATTACATACAGGTATACCGGCGAGGCGATAGTCACTTTCACCGCGACACAACGCAATCAAAAATATATCCAAGATGCAACAGGTGCCGTCCTCATCGACGATGCTGCCGGAATCATCACCGACCTTGCGGTTGGCGACAAAATCACCAACCTCGTTTTCACAAAAGCAAATTACAATGGTTTGACACAACTCACGCCTAAGGCAGATTGCCAGGCGATATCCTCAGACAACGACCTGTTTGCCCCCATTCCATTGACTATCGCCGAATTGGTGAGCAATTACGCACAGTACGAATCCCAGTTGGTGACACTTGCCAATGTGGTGTTCGACACTACGATCACTTTCAACACTTCCAGTTCCCAAAATGCCAGCATCATCCAAGACGACGACGAGATGATTTGCCGCAATAATTTCCGGACATTAAACCTGACCATCAATAAAGGCTATAACGCTAATGTAACCGGTTTTCCGTTGATCTTCAACACTACTGTTCAAATTGCTCCGCGCGCCAACAGTGACATCACTGAATACGTAGCCACTCCAACCGTTGAAACTCCCTCCTTCTCCTTGCCCGGCGGCAACTACTACACCGCCATTGCCGTGGAGATCACAACGGCAACCGAAGGAGCAACAATCTATTACACACTTGACGGGACAACACCCGACGAAAACGCCACCTTGTACTCCGGCGAAATCTCGATCAATTCAACAACCACACTGAAAGCCATTGCAATAAAGGATAATTGGAATGACAGTGAAGTAGCTACAGCTACGTATAACATCAATTTATCGCATGCCATCAACATCACTTCCCCTGTTGATTCCGCCGTATTCTTAACTACTCAATCTTTCCGCCCGGCATTCACATTGGAGAATTTCACTTTGGGAACAAATGGATTGTTGAAATTAGAAGGCGAGTTTCTTACCTTGTACGAAATGCCGAATCCGCTCTACATCGCTTCCCAAGATATGATAGACGTCATCGCAGGAATTGATATTAGCTTACCGGCAGGAGGTTACAATATCACTTTGACGCTAACAAACTTAGATTCCTCTTTATTGAGTCCGAGCATTAGTGAAAGCCGGCACTTCTCATTCGTACAACCGGTGGTGGAGAACCCGGTGTTCTCTCCGATAGCCGGCGAATATGAAGATAGCGTGAAAGTCACCATCACTTGCGAAACTGAAGACGCTGCGATCTATTACACTCTCGACGGAACGGCACCCGATGAAAATGCCACCTTATACACAGCGCCCATCAACCTGACCGCCGACGCAACTATCAAAGCGATAGCTATAATTGAAGGCTGGACTGCCAGCGAAGTGGTGACAGCCGCATACGTCATCACCCAGCCGATGCCCGAAGAAGAGATCATCTACCAAACCGGTTTTGAAAGCAGCGAAGGGTTTGCGGCAACTACGGAGTATAATAATACCACTATACGTATTTCCGGAAACGATGGGGCACAATGGGGTACTTTCTACGGCACTCCTTCTACAACACAACCCATTACCGGCACGCAATCCATGCAGATGAGATGGTATGCCGATGCCGCACAAAATCTTGGCTACACTTACACGACTTTCAACCTAACTAATCCCACTCGTATCACTTTCGACGCTAAAAACACCAACAACCTCAACGTTGCCGTTTCATATTCTCTCGACGGAGGGTATAATTATGTGGCAGACTCTGTATTCACATTAACTTCCAGTCCAAAAAATTACACGTTTTTAATTAGCGAGACAGGGGAATACGAATACATAAAGGTTCGTTTTGCCGTTTCACTACCCGCAACGCCTCCGACCTCCATGTCAAAAGTTCTCATTGACAATGTGGTCGTTTACGGTTTCACGGGAATGGCACCCACAATGGCAGCACCTCCAGTCATCACACCTAACTCGCAATTTTGCTACGAAGCGACTGCGATCTCCATCGATTGTGCAACTGAGGATGCGGTGATCCGCTACACGACAGACGGATCGGAACCAACCGATACCTCTACTGTATTTACTGAACCATTTGAAGTTACCGGCACCACAACCGTGAAAGCGAAAGCCTGGAAGGATGGATTAAACCCGAGTTTCGTTTCAGCGGCAACCTACACCTTCCCTATCGAAGTGGAAGATATTGCAGCATTTAAAGCGGCCTACTCCGACGGCAACACCGGCGTATATAAGATTACCGGCGATGTGAAATTCGTCTTCAAGGGAGACAACCGCTACATATATATCACAGATGAAAGCGCCTCCTTGTTGATCTATGATCAAAGCGGTGTGATCAAAAACAACTATACCAACGGAGATATTATCAGCGGCGGCGTTTACGGAACCCACTCCCTCTATCATGAAATGATCCAAATGTTCCCCACTCGCAATCTGGCAGCATCTACTCAAAATGATGCCCCAATCGAACCCGTTGACGTAACGATGGATGAGATCATCAACAATTACACTGCGCATGAGACACAATTAGTCACAATTTCTGATGTAACTTTTTCTGCCGGAACGTTCAATACCTCCTCCTCAACATCAATCATGATCGTCCATGGCAGCGACACGATGTACTGTCGTAATAATTTCAAATCGTTGAATATGACTATCGAAGAGGGATTTGTGGGAGATGTTACCGGTTTCATCAACATTTATGACGATCAATACCAAATCATCCCCAGAGATAGTAACGACATTATGGGAAGCTGCGTAGAACGAGTTGCCACACCGGTGATCAAACCGGAGTCGGAAACTTTCAATAATATTACCGAAATCGAAGTGACCATCACTTGCGAGACTGCGGACGCGAAAATCTATTACACCATTGACGGTTCTACCCCCGATTCCAATGCCACGCTTTACACAGCTCCTTTCAATGTTTCCACCGATGGCACAAAAGTGAAGGCAATCGCCTATCATCCTGATCTATGCGAAAGTTTGATCGACTCCGTATTCTACCAATTTAGTGATGGCATTGACGATTATCTCAACCGGATATCCATCTATCCTAATCCGGCCCAATCCATTGTCACTATTGACTTGACAGGCATCAACAGTCAACAAGTCAATTTCTATGATTTCACAGGAAGATTATTACATACGGTTATTAATCCATCCGACAAGGTGCAATTTAATGTGGCAAACTACAGCAGCGGGTTCTATCTGATCAAAATAACCACAGATAAAGGCATTATCACTCAAAAATTAATCAAACAATAATAT
>JAJDJJ010000009.1 GCA_030267125.1 Bacteroidales bacterium OttesenSCG-928-B11 | reverse complement strand
CCAGGGATTAATTCCGCTTTTTCTTTCCTTTTTTCGCTTTTCCTTCAAATTTAAATTGCATAGGAAGCTGATAGTAACTCTTAACGGGCTTTCCATTATGTATAGCAGGAGTCCATTGAGGCATGATCGCTGCGAGACGAAGCGCTTCTTCATTAAAAACATCATTCGTGCTGGAATAAATTCTGGCTTCATCTACATTTCCCTCTTTTGTGACGACAAATTCGAGAATTACCATGCCTTCAATATTTTGATCAACTGCCTTTTGAGGATATTCCAGATTCTTACCCATAAAAGCATAAAGTGCTTCCAATCCTCCCGGAAATTTTGGAGGGGAATAGGTCTTATCGAGGGATTCTTTCTTCGTAGTGTCGTCATCCACGCTAAAAAATGAAAAATGATCTTCAATGGTGGCTGTTTCCTTTGTCACAACTTCATTCGCATTAAGCGTGATAAAACCACAAAACAGGAATGCAAAAAGAGCCGGTATTTTCTTTAGAGGGTTGCAATTTTTCATAAGATATTGGTTTTTATGGGTGTATAATTTTCTATATGGTGCTTGTTGAGCTTTTTGAGTCTGTAAGTTTTTTATCTATTAGTAGAGTAGTGATTGCAAAAGTAAGATTTTTTTGCAATTTCCCATGCTTCACAAACTTCAACAAAAAGTGATATTTTTGCGTTTCCATAATCATATCCTTTTATGATGAAAAAAATAGAGTTGCTGGCACCGGCGAAGAATTTGACATGCGGAATAGAAGCGATCAATAATGGAGCGGATGCGGTTTATATTGGTGCAAGTAAGTTCGGGGCAAGGGCGGCTGCCGGAAATTCGCTGCAAGATATCGAACAGCTGTGTAATTATGCCCACCAATACTACGGAAAAGTTTTTGTCACACTCAACACCATTTTGACCGACAAGGAGTTGGAAGAAGCTCAACTGCTGGTTAACCAACTCTACGATATGGGTGCGGATGCGTTGATTATTCAAGACATGGGGCTTCTGATGTTGGATCTCCCACCGATACCATTACACGCCAGCACCCAAACAGATAACCGATCCATTGATAAAATTAATTTTTTAAAAGATGTTGGTTTTGAACGTGTTGTACTTGCCCGTGAATTGTCATTGCAGCAAATTGCGGAAATATCGTCACAAACGGAAATAGAATTGGAAGCATTTGTCTATGGTGCGGTATGTGTTAGTTACAGTGGGCGTTGTTATATGAGTCAATATTGTGCGGGACGGAGTGCTAACCGCGGAAATTGCGCGCAGTTTTGTCGATTGCCTTACACATTGACGGATAAATATCAACACCCGTTGATCAGCAATAAACACCTGCTTTCATTGCAAGACATGAACCGAACCAAGGACTTGCAACAGATGATTGAAGCAGGAATTACCTCTTTCAAAATCGAAGGACGACTGAAAGAGGTGAATTATGTGAAAAATGTGACCGCATGGTTCAGGCAGCATTTAGACCAAGTTTTGGAAAATAAAGACTATAGCCGTGCTTCTTCAGGACAGGAAATTTTTACCTTCAAGCCCCAATTGACGAAGACTTTCCATCGAGGTTCTTCCAGCTATTTCTTAAACGGTCGGGAGCGGGAAAACTATTGGTTCGATACACCAAAATCGATTGGCGAAAAAGTGGGGAAAGTAGATGCTATTCATCCTGATTTTCTGACGATAAACGGTGATTATAATTTTGCAAATGGTGATGGGCTTTGCTTTTTTAACAAAGCCGGTGAGCTGGAAGGATTTCGGATTAATAAGGTGGAGAACGGTAAACTCTATCCCGAAAAAATGCCTGTTTTATTCAAAGAGACAGTAATCTACCGCAACGATGACCACTATTTTAATAATTTGCTGAAGAAGGCGAAAACCCGCAGGGAGATTGCCATTGGCATTATTGCAGAGGAGACAAGCGAGGGCTTTTATCTTACCTTTTCGGATGAAGATGAAAACAGCGTTTCGTTTGCCGTAGATGCTGAAAAACAAGAAGCCGTGAAAGGTGAAGAGGCGATGGGGAATTTGAAAAAGACTTTCTCGAAATTAGGAAATACCATCTTCTACCTGGGCTCATTTGAACACTATTTTTCAAAACCATGGTTTATTCCAGCCTCATCAGTAGCAAAATGGAAAACACAAGGTGTTGATTTGCTGATGAAAGAAAGGCTTCGTAATTTTGAAAAATCCAAAACCGAACATCTTCGTATTCCTTCGAAAACGAAAACCAATTTTTTCGATGCACAAACGCTGGATTATATGGCGAATGTATTGAATAGCAGTGCTAAAAATTTTTATCGTAATCATGGTGCCAAGGAGATTGAACCTGCTATGGAGCAGCAAATGCCCAAGGATATCACGCTGATGAATTGTAAATATTGTATCAAGCATGTTCTAAACGCTTGTCCAAAAGAGGATAACCCTCAACAAATTAATGAACCACTCTACCTGAAACACAAACAGCACACCTTCAAATTGAAGTTCGATTGTGGGAAGTGTGAAATGAAGATAGTGGTTGGTGACCGGTGATTAATGGAATATTGAGTAAAAAATAGAACCAAATGAAATTTATTGGACCACATGTAAGTGCGGCGGGTGGCGTGGAGAATGCACCGCTCAATGCTGCTGAATTAGGGGCGAATGCTTTCGCTCTTTTCACCAAAAACCAACGACAATGGAAAGCGGCTCCGCTCACCGAAAAGAGTATCGCCGCCTTCAAAGAGCATTGCGAGAAACTGGGATTAAGTGCGTCACACATCTTGCCCCACGACAGCTATCTCATCAATTTGGGGCATCCTGAGAAGGAGGCGCTGGAAAAATCGCGGGCGGCATTTTTGGACGAGATGCAACGTTGTGAACAACTGGGGCTACAGATGCTCAATTTTCATCCGGGCAGCCACCTCAATGCGATTTCGATGGATGAATGCCTGGATCGCATTGCGGAAACCATCAATATCACGCTGGACAAAACCCGTGGCGTGACGGCGGTGATTGAAAACACCGCGGGGCAAGGGAGTAATGTGGGTTTCCTTTTCGAACAGTTGGCGCATATCATTGATAAAGTAGAAGATAAAAATAGAATAGGGATTTGTATTGACACCTGCCACGTCTATTCTGCCGGCTATGACATCAAAACCGAAAAAGGTTATGCTGCCACGTTCAAAAAATTTGATGAAATTATTGGTAAGAAATATCTGAAAGCCATACATTTAAATGATACTAAAAAAACATACGGCAGCAAAGTGGACCGTCATGATAGTATCGGAAAAGGGTTTTTGGGGCTTGATTTCTTCAAACGTTTTATGAACGACGATCGTTTTGATGATATGCCGGTTATTCTTGAAACGCCCGATGAAACCCTTTGGAAATCAGAAATCGAGTTGTTGAGGTCGATGACTAACCATTAATCATGATCTTCAATAGCATACTCATTGCTGCTGCTGCAGTTCTTTCGATGATGGTTGCGCGGCCGCCGGCGGCAAGAAAATGAAACTGTTCGGTGTATAAACGGGTGGGTGTTGCCACGGCAATCCACACAGTACCAACGGGTTTATCGACGGTTCCACCATCCGGGCCGGCGATGCCGGAAACCGCGATAGAGAAATCGGCGTCGAAAAGATCCATACTGTTGATCGCCATGTCGGAAACTACCGGTTCGCTTACTGCACCATGTTTCTTTAGATTTGCCTCCCGCACGTTGAGTATGTTCCGCTTGATCTCATTGGAATAACTCACGATCGAACCTTTAAAATAGTTGGAACTGCCTGGAACGGAAGTGATGCGGTGGGCGATGTAGCCACCGGTGCAACTCTCGGCCAGCGTCAACGTCTTCTTCATCTTCGTCAACCGTTTTCCGATCTCATCCTCTAATTGGTTATCCTCGTAACTCCAAATATATTGTCCTGCGATTTTTTTCAATTTCCTGATCTCATCTTGCAATAAGTTTTCGAGTAGTGTTTTGTCATTACCCGTTGCGGTGAGGCGTAAGCGAACGATGCCCGGACGAGGCAGGTATGCCAGCGAGATCTCTTTCGGCAAAGCGGTTTCCCAATCCTCCAGCAGATCGGAAAGATCACTTTCACCGATGCCTGAGGTTTGTACCACTTTATGCAGGATTGCCGCGTCGGGGTGGAAACGTTCGACAATCTTAGGGAGAATGTCGCCCATCATCGCTTTCATCTCAAAGGGCACACCCGGCATCGAAACCAACACCTTGCCATCTTTCTCAAACCACATTCCCGGTGCTGTCCCGTTTTCGTTAGGGATGATATCCGCACCATCAGGGAGTTCGGCTTGCAAGCGGTTATTTTCGGAAAGTGTTATCCCCCTTCGGTTAAACATAGCTGTGATCCGATCCAACGAAGGCTGGTCTATTTTTAGCGACATACCGAAAATCTCACAGAGCACCTTCTTGGTGCGATCGTCCTTCGTAGGGCCTAACCCGCCCGTAACTAACACCAAGTCAGTCTTACCCAATGCTTCAAGTATATTATTCTTCATCGCCTCTTCCTGATCGCTAATCACAACGGCCTCCTCGACAGGGATGCCGATACTGTTCATTCTCTCCGCAATAAAAGCGGCGTTGCTATTGATTACCTGACCAATAAGAAGTTCGTCACCGATATTTATTATTATCATAATTTTATTTTAAGATTTCAAGCTAACTGTCTTTTAAGGTGCTCTTAACATCCATCAAGCGTCATTCAAATTAATAAACACAAACAACATTGTTGTGAATGCCCACAGGGAGGAACCACCGTAACTGATGAATGGCAACGGAATACCGATGATAGGCACCAAACCAATCGTCATACCGATATTGATGAGGAAGTGGAAGAAGAAGATGCCGGCGATGCCGTAGCCATAGTAACGGACGAAGGGGTTGCGGTGTTTCTCTGCCAACCAGATTATCCGGAAAACCAAATAGACAAACAGAGAGACGATCGCTAATGAACCTAAGAAACCCCACTCTTCGCCGATACTGCAAAAGATAAAGTCGGTGCTCTGTTCAGGCACGAAGTTGAATTTAGTTTGCGTGCCTTTCAAGAAACCCTTGCCCGCAAAACCACCGGAACCGATGGCGATTTTCGACTGGTTGAGGTTGAAGTCAATACCTTTTGGGTCAGATGTTTTGCCCAGCAGTGAATCGATACGTTGTTTTTGATGAGGCTCGAAAACATTCTCATATATCACATTGACCATAAAGACAAATGCGATACCAATGCCTAATACGACCAATGGTTTCCTAATATTTCTTCTTGCATTTTTATTAGCGAGTATGTAAATCAAGAAGATGATCACTAATAATCCGACAGCGTATAGTTCATTGAGGTACAGTGTGACAATGGCAATGACGGCGATGAATGCGCCCCAGATAAAGAAGCGCCCACTCATTCCTTCACGGTAAAAAAGCACAATGAAAGAAGCATAGACTAATGCCGATCCAGTGTCTTTTTGGAGCATGATGACTAATACGGGAATCAGGATGATGACGAAACAGAGCAACCATGTGTTCCGTTTTTCTGATCCGGTTTTCCCTTCGTTCAGGAACTTTGCTAATGCCAATGCGGTTGCCATTTTCATGAACTCGCTGGGTTGCAAGCTGAACGGGCCGATCTTAATCCACGCCTTTGCTCCCGAAATCTCGGTGCCCACAAAGAGGACTAAAATCAGCAAAATCAAGCATGTCAAGTAGATATGATAGGCGTAGTTTTGAAAAATACGGCTATCAAGGAAGAGGATGACGATGGCGATGAGGATAGATGTTCCTATCCAAACCAGCTGCCTGCCATAAGGTGTGTCCAAGTTGAAGATACCATTAAACGCAACGGGATCGTAGGAAGAAGAGAAGATCGAAAACCAGCCGATCATCACGAAAATGATATAAAGGATGATCAGTTGGACATCGAAGCCCTTTGATATTTTTTGTCTGTTTTCTATGAACATAACTTACGGTTTCAACTCCAAGATTCTTTTTTCGAGGTCTGTACGACCGATTTCACCTTTGAGGTATTTTTCTACGACGAGGCTGGCTATGGGTGCCGCTACGGAACCGCCCCACCCGCCGTTTTCAACCAAAACGAAAATCGCAATTTTCGGATCTTCTGCAGGGGCGAAACAAACGAAAACCGAATGGTCTTTGCCGTGCGGGTTCTGTGCCGTTCCCGTTTTGCCGGCCACTTTGATGCCAGGGATGATTGCCTGTCTACCGGTTCCTGCCTCTACCGCGGCAACCATGCCCCGGATGATCGGGTCAAAATGCGCTTCGTTAATACCTGATTCAATTACGTCGTTGAAACGGTCGTTAGGTATGTCTTTTGATCCGATCGCCTTAATGATGTGCGGTTTGATATAATAGCCGCGATTGGCAATGATGGCTATCGAGTTGGCCATCTGCAACGGCGTGGTGGCTGCTTCTCCCTGCCCGATTCCCATGGAAACCACAGAGTTACCATTCCATCGTCCATGGTAAATACGATCGAAATAATCCACCGACGGGATGATCCCTTTGTTCTCAAAGGGTAAATCGGTGTCGAATGTTACGCCGAAGCCCATCCGGTTCACATGATCTTTCCAAGCCTGATAGCCCTCCTGTATGGTCGGGTATTTCTTCTTGTTGGAGATGATATTATAGAAAGCTTTGCAGAAATAGGTGTTACAAGAGACTTGCACTGCCGATACTAAATTAGTGGCACCGCCGTGGTGGCAACCAATGGTGTGGCTGCCAATTTGGTAGCCACCGGGGCAAGGGTAAACCGTGTTCTGATCCAAAACCCCCTCTTGTTGTGCAATCAATCCATTGATCAACTTGAAAGTGGAACCGGGCGGATACATCGCCTGCAGAGCTCTGTTATATATCGGTTTATTGACATTGTCGTTTATCAGATTGGCATAATTCCTACTGCGGTTTTTCCCAACTAACAGATTCGGGTCGTATCCCGGGCTGGAAACAATGCAGAGGATCTCACCGGTGGAGGGTTCAATAGCTACGATGCTGCCCCGTTTGTTACGCATCAATTCCTCTCCGTATTTTTGAAGGCTAAGATCTAGCGTGCTCCAGAGAGGCTGTCCGGGAATCGCCATCACATCTTCTTCGCCGTTGCGATAACGTCCCTTTTCCCGGTTGTGCACATCCACCAACACGATCCGTTTCCCTTTCACGCCGCGCAGCTCCGGTTCGTAAGTCTTTTCAATACCGCTGATCCCGATGTAATCTCCCAATTGGTAGTATGCGTCATTTTCCAAGACATCATTGTTTACCTCGCCCACATAGCCGAGCACGTGCGCTGCGATTGGCTCGGGATAGTAGCGCAACGTTCGGCTTTGTACGAAAAATCCGGGGAATTGGTATAGTTTTTCCTGCAAATAAGCGAAATCCTCTTTCGACATCTGCTGTTCGAATGTGCTCGGCAATCGGGGTGAATAACTTCGGGCTCTTTCGATTCGCTTGAGCAATGTTTCCTTGTCGATTTCTAACAAACGGCACATGTCGGCAGTATCGAATTCACGTAACTCATGGGGCACAACCATCAAGTCGTAAACGGGTTCGTTATAGACTAACAGCGAATCGTTCCGATCATAAATCAGTCCCCTGACGGGATGTTCGGTGATGTAGCGTAACGCATTCTCATCGGCCGAACGTTTGTAAAAATCATCGGTTACTTGTAATGAAAAAAGACGGACAATATAGATTACCGCAAAGACCAGCATGATGCCGAAGATAATATATATTCGTTTATTAAGCAATTCGGGCATCTTATTTTGTCCTTTTGCAAAGTTGCAATGTCATCTCTTTCAAGTTTTCTTTTTTAGAAGAGGGTAGATTGATCGCCTCTAATGTGGATAATGCGTTTTCGATATAGCCATCCGCAACCGCCTCTATTTTCTCTTTGATTCGTAACGATTCATAGATAGCCATCACGCGGGAAAGTTTCTCGTTGAAGTTCCCGGAATCGGAGGCAAAAAGCGTTTTTAATTCTTTGTGTTGTTCCGGTGAGGCATCTTCCAATG
The DNA here is from genome assembly GCA_030267125.1 of Bacteroidales bacterium OttesenSCG-928-B11. Lineage (GTDB taxonomy): Bacteria > Bacteroidota > Bacteroidia > Bacteroidales > WCHB1-69 > JAGVVH01. The sequence continues at coordinate 38,210 of JAJDJJ010000009.1, read as the reverse complement.
CTTGCAAATAGAGGTATGTCTTTTTATTATCTTGAATATCCATTCCCTTTTTCTTGCCGAAAACCTCATGATCGGCATAGAGATCCAGCAAATCGTCTTTCAGCTGGAATGCGATGCCGAGGTCGATGCCGAATTTGTAGATTGTTTCTTGATCTTCAGCGGATGCGCCCGAAAGAATGGCGCCGGCTTTTAAACAACCGGCCAGCATCACCGCGGTTTTCAGCCGGATCATCTTCAGATACTCCTCGATTGTGACGTGGTCGGAAGTTTCAAAGTTAAGGTCATATTGTTGCCCTTCGCACACTTCCAACGAAGTTTTTATGAAAATGTCAATCACTTTGAAGCGAGCTTCGCACTCCATATCGGCGTTGAGAATTTGTTGCAACGCCATGTTAGCCAATGCGTCACCGGACAAGATGGCGATATTGCTGTTCCATTTTTTATAGACAGTCTCTTTTCCGCGACGGATGGGTGCTTTGTCCATGATGTCGTCATGGATGAGGGTGAAGTTATGGAGCATTTCGAAAGCCGCCCCAATGTATAGCGCGCAAGTGGGATCCCCATCAAAAAGCTCGGCGCTCAGCTGTACTAAGCGCGGACGCACTCGTTTTCCCGGTTGCATAATCACATACTCAATAGGTTGATATAATTGTTTGGGCTCTTTCCCGTGTGTAGATGCTAAAAAAATGTCTTCTAAATTCATGAAATTTTAGGTTTTAAAATGGTTTGCAAAAGTACGGAAAAGAGATGAACGAAAGGTGATCCAAGAGCATGGGGAAAAGGCAAACACAGCAAATGCATAAAAAATTCTTTTATAGAAAATTCTCAACGATCCCTCCCAATATCTTCTCCATTCCATGCTTTTTTGCTACTCCAATCCTTGCCTGGATTTACCCAGAAAGGATGCGTAGGCGGCAGTCCCAACGGAAGGAAAACGGTAGCACATAAGTATAAACTTCCGGTATTGATATAGCTTTCCGACATGTTGATCTGCTCGCCGGTGAAGCCAACCCGCAACCAGCCGTCAGGATCAAAATTGCGGGGAGATTCCATCTGCCGACGAATAACGGACGTCAGGGCGCAACGCACTTGTTCCGGTGCCAAGGCCGGCGGCAAAATCTCCAATAATGCCGCTTGTGACAACGCATGGAAGGCCCCAAAACGGTAAACAATCGAACGTCCTACAACGGGATATGTTCCTTCGGGAGAGATAAAACGCTCCAGCTGAGCCGCATAGCGAGCATGTCTTTCGATCTGTGTCTCTAAAAAATCATATCCGGGAAGCTGGTGTTTTCGCATAACTTTCAAAATGTCGGTTAGCATGGGATGAATGACGAAACTATTATAGTAGTCGATCTTCAGATTCGGCCCGTCGCCATACCATCCATCCCCCTTGTACCATTCATTTTTAAATTTATCAACACCATAATAGAGGCGTGCCGAATCATACTCTCCTGAAAATTCCAACAAAGCAGCTTCCACCATTGAGGCGAAGAGTAACCAATTGTTATTCCATGCTTTAATCTCGCGGGAACGTCGTAGTTCGGTGATTACCTGCTCTTGGGTTTGTGGCGACAGGTTTCCCCAAAGTTGCGTTGGTGCTCGCAATAAACCCTGTGCCAGAAATGCCGCGTCAACTAACGGCTGGTGGATGGCTAACAATCCGAAAGTGAGATAATCGGGAGAATCGGGATCTACAGCATGAGTGATCGACCTGACTGTCAAGTCGATATATTTGGCCCGCAATGCACCCTCTTCGGTTTCATCCGCGCCCAATTCCAACCAGGGAGCCATACCGCAAATCAAACGACCGGTGGCCTCTAAGTAGGAAACTTTCCGCCGGTTAGAGTCTATAGACAGTGATTCAAACGGCATATTCTGTTTCAGTGTGCCTTCACTCAGGTTTTTCAATACCGGATCGGCAACCTGAAGCATGGTCTCTATCCAAAACTGGCGATCTGAGTTTTGAGATTTCACCTCTTTACAACTGAAAATTGAAAAAAGGGTGATCAATAGGGAGAGGGTAATTGTTAATTTCATTTTTTCCGATATTAATTACATAATCACAATTTTTCAATCAATTCTTTTTTTACAAACTCCCACGCTTCTTGTGGATTGTATTCTTCATTTGGACGTAATAACATTTCGATATCACCTAAAAATTCTTCGTCTTTGATTTTTTGTTCCATATTTAACAAATATTCTTTTTGAGTAGGTGGGCTATCAACCGCAAAATCAATATATTCACGATAACAATGGATAATTTTCCCTATATCGACTCTTTGCGTAGTCATTGCTTTCCATAAATCAAACAAATCGCGTCCTTTGCGGCGTTGATACAATGCTCGAAGTTTTGTTCCGAGTAATTCTTCCAATTGGTATGTTGTTACTTTACAATTTCCTGAAAACCATTGATTGTTTACGTGAAAATCATAATGTATCAGTCCTAAAACATTAAAATGCTCACGAGTATTGATTTCAACTTTTAGTCGAATTGGAATTATAGGAGGAATTTCAGAGTAAAAACGAAAAATCAAAGTATTATTGTGGAGTTTTTGTTTAACTACAGGTTTCCCAAGAAATTCCAATACATTACGTATTCTTTCCATTGTTTTCTTGATTGGCTCTGCATTGATTTGTACTAAATCAATGTCTTCCGAATATCGCGGTTGTGGATTCAAATATAATTTATTAAGTGTTGTCCCACCGCGAAATGCTAAATGTTCTGCCAAATATTCATCATTAAATATGGCACATAAAGCACGACAAATCACAAGGTCTTGTTCAACATATTCCTTTATTTTCCATGGAAGAAATTCCGACCATTCTTTTATTGCTCTTTCAGGTATCATAAATTATCAATTTCAATATCTTCGTTAATAATAATTTTCCATTTTTTATTTGTTCCACAATCAATCGTAGGCTTGCTATACTTTAAAGGGATTTTTTGAAATTTACAATTATGCGTTTGTGCTTTAGCAAATAAAATATCAGCTTGTTTTACTTGTTCTAATTCATTCTCAAGTAAATAACCCAGTCGCTGAATTGTAGAGGTAGGAACATAATCAAAAAAGGATTTATCTAATTTACCAAATCTTACAATTTCCATAAGTTCATAAAGCACAGTACAAGCTCGATTTAGTCCGCCAATTTCTTTTTGAAAGGTAATTAAATCGGCTGCAGTTAATTCTGGTTTTGAAACATAAAAATCGCCATTTTCCCCTCTGAATGATTTGAGCCATTCTTTTGGAATATCTTTACGGGTAGAAATAAAATTAATTTGAGTGTTTCCCTTTGTTGTATTTCTCAATGTAGGCAACGTTGTAATTACAGAAAATACCTGAGGCTTTTGATGTGCAGCGCCATAAAGTGCTGCAGCATTTAACAGGCTGACATAATAGGGGCGATTGAGATATTTCATTAAATCGTCAATATAAAATTCGGGGGGCACAATACCTATAAGGGCATAGCCGATAGGAATTACAGAGTAGAAACCCCTAAAAACAGGAAATATTTCTCCCTTTTTTATCAATAAGTTTAAGTTGTTTTTTATAGTTTGTTCCGACAGTTGGGGAAAATCTGCAACGAGTTCACGTCTCGAAAACGTTAATTTGCCACGTTTTGAATGATAAATAATCCAGTGGGGAATATTATTAAATATTGTTTTCATTATCATGCAATAATTTGTCTGCAAATGTACTATTTTTTATAGTACTTTCGCAAACAATTTATTTCCCTAATTCTTTCAATCGTAGCAGTGCTTCTACATAATAGTAATCGGCATAACTTAGCGGTGCATCCACCTCGCCATTTTGGGGTTTATTACCGGTCCCATGTTTGAGGATGAAGTAGTTATTTGTGCCGATTTCGGCTAAATATTCGGGGGAAGAGAGTGAAGTCAGTATCTGAATTGCAAAACGGAGATACTCTTCTCCTTCGCTGTTATTGAGCAATTGGCTCATTTCGATGAGGGCGGAGGCGATGATTGCGGCTGCGGAGGCGTCGCGGGGAGCATTTGGAATTGCCGGATCATCAAAATCCCAGTAGGGGATCTTGTCTTCCGGAATAGAGGGGTGTTTTATGATGAATTGTGCAATATTCCGGGCGTGCTGAAGATAGAGATCGTTGCCGGTTTCGCGAGCCATCATCGAAAAACCGTATAATCCCCAAGCCTGCCCGCGAGCCCACGCCGAACTGTCGGCAATACCTTGGTGTGTCTGTTTCAGATGTGGAAGTCCTGTTAATGTATCGTAGGAAACGACATGACAGGAGCTGTAATCTTCCCTGAAGTGGTGCTCCATAGTTTTGAGAGCATGAGCATTAGCGATAGTAATATAGGATTGATCCCCCGTCTCTTTCGAAATGAACGAGAAAAATTCCAGATTCATCATATTGTCGATAATTACCGGGAATTGCCATTTTTTACGATTAAAATCCCACGAACGAATAGCCCCTATTTCGGGATTGAATCGCGTGGCGAGAGATTGGGCTCCGGTTTTCATAATGTCCAGATATTGGGGATTTTGCGTTATCCGATAACCATTTCCAAAACTGCAATAGAGCATAAAACCCAAATCGTGGGTGTGCGTGATGTTTTTTACTGGCTCGACCCGTGCCGTGTATAACTCGGCATACGATTTCAACGAAGGATCATGGTCATATTCATAGAGATACCAAAGTGTTCCCGGGAAAAACCCACAACACCACCATGTATGTGTACTGGTCTCTAATTTGCCGTTTTTAACCGATTTAGGGAAAGTTCCATCTACACTTTCCAACTCTTTCGCCATCAATAAAGATTGTTCTTTCGCCGTTTCCAATCCATGACTAATCATTGTGTTCAGCTCCTGTTTGTCTTGTGCAAAAATGGAGAAACTGAAAAGAGTAAATAGAATGGATAAAATAAAGGTTCCTGTATTCATATTGTTAAATTTTGTGAATTTTGTGCATTCTTTGTGCTTTGCGGTAAAAAATATAAACTACTTCAAATCAAAAACGAGTGATTTTCAGGGCTATTAAAAAAATGGAGTTTGATACGGTGAGCCCGCTCCAAACTCCATTTCCTTTTCGGTGAACAATCGTCCCGAATGCAGTATTTTTCGTTAATACTGCACGAAGTACGGGATTTTTAATTATTTCAATCTATTCAACTTCACAGTGAAGTGTCTCATGATCGGAGCTTCCCAAGCGATTTCCACACCGCGGGTGATCGTCTCTCTACGGTCGTATACATTTTTCAATGCAGCGGCAACAACGGCCATGTGGTTATCGGTATAAACGCGTCTTGGGATTGCCAAACGCAACAGATCCAATCCATTGAAGCGATTCTGGCGCGTTACCGGATCACGGTCGGCTAACAAATAACCGATTTCGCAACCGCGGATGCCGGCTTCCAGATATAACTCAACGGTCAGTGTTTGCGCCGGGAACTCCTCTTTGGGAACATGTGTCAACACCTTCGGAGCATCCACAAAAATAGCGTGGCCACCAGCGGGGCGTTGGTAAGGAATACCGTATTCATCTAACAGTCGTGCTAAATATTCCACTTGCTTGATACGGGTTTCCAGATTTTCAAATTCGGTGTTTTCGTCTAAGCCTACTGCCAATGCGTTCATATCGCGGCCATTCATACCACCATAAGTCACATATCCTTCGTAAATAATTCCTTTGATTTTCGCTTGTTCGTACCACTCTTCCACGTGAGTAGCGAAGAAACCGCCCATGTTCACGATCGCGTCTTTTTTCGCGCTCATGGTCATTCCATCAGCATAAGAGAACATCTCTAAGCAGATCTCTTTGATGGTTTTATTGGCGTAACCCTCTTCACGAGTTTTAATAAAGTAAGCATTCTCAGCAAAGCGAGCGGAGTCGAAAATCACTCTTTTGTTATATTTTTTAGATAATTCCCGAACCTCTTTCAGATTTTGCATAGAGACAGGCTGTCCCCCGGCGGTATTGTTTGTAACCGTCACGATGATAAAGGGAACTTTATCGCCATTTTCGATCAGCTCTTTTTCCAATTTAGCCACATCTACATTTCCTTTGAAAGGGATTTCCAACTGTGTATCTTTCGCTTCATCAATAGTACAATCGATTGCGAAGGCTTTTCGGGATTCGATATGCCCTTTGGTGGTATCGAAATGAGAGTTTCCGGGTACGCGATCGCCCTCTTTCACTAAGAAGGAGAAGACTACATTTTCTGCCGCGCGTCCTTGGTGAGTGGGTAGAACGTACTCGAACCCTGTGATTTTAGTCACCATATCTTTCATTTTAAAGAAAGAGGTTGCGCCGGCGTAACTTTCGTCACCCAACATCATTTCAGACCATTGGCGGTCGGTCATTGAACCGGTTCCCGAATCAGTAATCAAATCGATATAAACCTGATCCGCTTTGAGTTGAAACACATTGTAATAAGCCTCTTTGATCCACTGTTCGCGTTCTGCGCGCGTGCTTTTGCGGATTGGCTCCACCATTTTAATTTTCCAAGATTCTGCGAATGGTAATTCCATAATTGTATGTTTTTGTTAATATTATTTTGTAGGGTTATGTCTTTCTATTCCGTGGCATTTCGGACAATTTTTACAGCCAATGCTGTTTTCATCTGTTGTAAACTCCTTTGTCAGATTTCCGCCTTGGTCATAATAAGACCATTTTCCATCGCACATGCCCTCCTTATAACGACCATCTACGTACTTTTGTCCGTTTTCATGAAAAATCTGATAAATCCCATTGAGTTCGCCATTTTTATAATTTCCTACAGATCTAACGGTTACGCCATCTTCAAAATAGGATTTCCATTCCCCTTCTTTTTCTTTATCCTTGACAGCTCCTTCCGCGTATTTTTTCTTGCCGGGATAATAATGTACCTCGCGGTTATGCTCACCTAAGATCGGATTACCTTGGGCATCAACGGGATAATAGTTTACAATTTTCGGAGTACTGTCAGGGTTTAAGGCGATAACCACTCGACCGGGCAGTGTGTCGTCCGGATCAATGGCTGCTGCTTTCCCCGATTTCCCGCCTTGCTGGCAAGAATAAAAAAAGAGGAATGGTAATAAAAGAAAAGGGATGATAGAAACTCGTTTCATAGACTATTTGTTTTCGTAATAAGCGTTTAGTTGATCAAGTACTAATTTTGTAATATCTTTTGTGGGATCAACGCAGATGAAAGCTCCGCCAAATTGATGTGCGACAACGTAAGAAGCGTTCAATTCGGCATTTACGATTTGAGTGGCCACGATGATAGAATCTTGAATCTGTCGTAGCGCGGCCAGTTGACGGCTTTGGATGTTCATATCTGCCGCCTCGAAATCAGATTGCAGTTTTTCCATCTCTTCGGAGAGCAATCGCTCAGCATTCATGGCTTGCTGTTCGGTCAGGATTTGCGCTTGCATATTTTGTTGAAACTGGTTCACTTTTTGTTGGAATGCTTGGCGGCGGTTACCCAAAGAGGCCTCCATTCGTTTGCTTTCTTGTTCAATATCGCCCATCAAAATCTCAACCAGCGCATAGTATTCATTAATGGTATCCAAATTGACGAACAGCATATCCCCATTTCCCGGTTCATTAGAGATGATGGGTTGGTAAGATGCTAATGATGAGGTGCTTTCGCTTTTCGTTTTCTTGTCGCTCGTGAAGTGCAATATGTATAAAACGACTAATCCAATCAAAAGAATCATGTTGAGAATGATAAGCCCCGGCGATTTTTTTGTCGATTTTTCTTCCGGTTTATCTCCATTTCCGGATCCGCTATCCGGTTTTTTGTCGGATTTTATTTCGGTTTCGGCATACATTCCAAATTCAACTTGATTTTCAGTCCCTTTATCTGTCATTTCGTTTATTATTTCCATAATTAATTTTAATTTCCGTTTTTTAATTTCCTACGTCTGAGAGATATTTTATTCTCATAATCCGGATCTCTTCCAAGGTATACTCGTCTTCACCCAATTCTTCTAATGCGTCAGTGAAAGAGTCGGTTTCAGCTTCGGCAAAATAGTCTAAAATATCATCTTGATGACCCGGGTCGATAAATTCATCGATATAATAATCAATGTCTAATTTTGTTCCCGAGGTGACGATATTTTCAATTTCCGTCAGTAACTCATCTATACCCAATCCTTTGGCGATAGCAATATCTTCAAAGTTCAATTTCCGATCAATACTTTGTATGATATATACTTTGATCGCCGACTTCTTAACCACTGATTTTACAACAAAATCTTGCGGTCTTTCGATCTCATTATCAATAACATATTTTTTGATAAGATCAGCGAACGGTTTGCCGTATTTTTGTGCCTTTCCGGTTCCTACACCGGAGATGTGCGTCATCTCTTCGAGTGTTGTGGGATATTGGATGCACATGTCCTCTAACGAAGGGTCTTGGAATATGATGTATGGAGGCAGATTTTCTTTTTGGGAGATATCTTTCCGTAAATCTTTGAGGAGTGAGAATAGCGTTTTATCCATGGCATCGCCTTTGGGGATGATACTGTCGGAGATTTCGCTGTCGTCGTCCTGATCCTCTTTCACGGGTTTTACAATCTGCAGTGTATAAGGGTTGTCGATGTACTTTTTCCCTTTGTCAGTGATTTTCACTAACGAATGGTTCTCGATGTCTTTCACGAGTAGTTTTTCAAAAATAGCCAACCGGATAACGTTGGACCAGAATTTAGCGTCGTATTCCTGACCTTCTCCAAACTGTTTCAGTTTGTTGTGTTTAAATTTGACAATCGAAGTCGTTTTGTTTCCGGTCAGGATGTCGATGATGTGTTCTTCATTAAATTGTTGCTTTACAGTTTGTATAACTTCTAAAGCGAGCTGGATGTATTCTGAAGCATTCATTTTTGGTTTAGGATGATTACAATTGTCACAATTATTGCAATTTTCTTCTTCGTAATTTTCTCCGAAATAACTTAGCAAATGTTTTCTTCTGCAGCTGGTTGATTCGGCGTAAGAAGCGGTTTCAGCCAGCAGTTGTTTCACGATTTCTTGTTCGGAAACGTTTTTTTTATTTGAAAATTTTTCCAACTTGTGGAGGTCGGCATAATCGTAGAAGGCAACGCATTGCCCTTCGCCGTCATCGCGGCCGCCCCGGCCTGTTTCTTGATAATACCCCTCTAAGCTTTTAGGCATGTCGTAGTGGATCACAAAACGTACGTCCGGTTTGTCGATTCCCATTCCGAAAGCGATTGTGGCTACGATGACGTTGGCGTTTTCCATCAGGAAGGCGTCTTGGTTTGCTACGCGTGTCTGCGAATCAAGCCCCGCATGGTAGGGTAGCGCCTTGATTTTATTGACTTGCAGAAAACTGGCGAGTTCTTCCACCTTTTTGCGGCTTAAGCAATAAATAATACCTGATTTGCCTTCATTTTCGCGAATAAACTTCACGATATCTTTATCAACATTCTTGGTCTTTTCACGGATCTCATAGTATAAATTGGCCCTGTTGAAAGAGGATATGAATACTTCCGCTTTATCCATGCCTAAATTCTTTTGGATGTCGCTTTGTACTTTAGGCGTAGCCGTGGCTGTCAACGCCATCACCGGCACATTCTTCCCGATCATGTCTACCGTGCTTCTGATTCTGCGGTATTCAGGGCGGAAATCGTGTCCCCATTCTGAAATACAATGCGCTTCATCGATGGCGTAAAAAGAGATGTCGATTGTTTTGAAAAAATCCACATTCTCTTCTTTGGTCAATGATTCCGGTGCAACATACAATAATTTTGTCTTTCCGGACAAAAGATCCTCGTGCACCTTTTTGATTTCCGTTTTCGTTAATGATGAATTAAGGAAGTGCGCAATGCCAATATCCGTGCCGAAATTCCGGATGGCGTCAACCTGGTTTTTCATTAGCGCAATAAGTGGAGAAATGATGATTGCTGTGCCATCAAGCATCAATGCGGGTAGCTGATAGCATAATGATTTTCCTCCTCCCGTGGGCATAATAACAAAACAGTCCTTGTTCTTTAGCAATGCCTTGATTACTTTTTGTTGGTTCCCTTTAAATGAATTAAAACCAAAAAACTTTTTCAACATTGCTTGTAAATCCTTTGTCGTATAGTTTTGCATTCTAACTCAATTATTTAATGATACTTTTTTTAATCATATTGATTCGTAGTATTTTTTATTCCTATTTTTCATTCAGAATTGCTTAACAAAAGTATTAAATAGTTTCGATATGTTGCATAATCCCCGCTCTTTTTTTATTATTAATCATATTATTTTGATTATCAACTATTTATAGCTATAAAATATCCCCATTCGCAAGATATTTCTGAACATAGTTCTTTGTTCCGTCCTCAAGGGAGCGAGCTTTTTTCCGATAACCTGCATCTCGCAGTTTGCGCATATCGGCTTCTGTATAATATTGGTATTTATCGCGGATATCTTCCGGGATATCGATAAAATTGATATTCGGTTCTTTTTTCAATGCTGCGAAAGTGGCATTAGCCAAGGCTAAAAACGGACGGGCATAGCCGGTTCCCAAATTATAAATCCCGCTTTGACGAGGTTTCTGTAGAAACCAATACAGCACATTTGTCACGTCTTTCACGTAGATGAAATCGCGCATCTGCTCGCCGTCGGCAAACTCCGGGTTGTGCGAACGAAAAAGATTCATGTTGCCATGCTCTTTTATATGGTTGAAAGCATGAAAGATGACAGACGCCATTCGCCCTTTGTGGTACTCGTTCGGGCCATAAACGTTAAAGAATTTGAAGCCAGCCCAGTAGGGAGGCTCGGAAGATTGTTTGCTCACCCAAAGATCAAATTCTTGTTTCGATTTTCCGTAAAGATTGAGCGGTGTGATTTTCCGCGTGGTCTCAAGACTGTCTTTATAGCCAAATTCGCCATTTCCGTAAGTAGCAGCAGATGAAGCATACAATAACGGGATGCTGCGATATGTGCAAAAACTCCAAAGCCGTCGCGAATAATCCAAATTCAACTCCTCTAATATGGCGTAATTCGTCTCGGTAGTGTCGGTGCGGGCGCCCAAATGGATCACATAATTAATATGTAGAGCGTTCTTCTCCGCCCACAGGAAAAAATCCTTGCGGTCGATCTTGTCTATGTATTTTTTATGCTCCCAATTCGGTCGTTTTTTTTCGTTGCTGAAATCGTCTACCAAAATCAGGTCTTCGATTCCGGCTTCATTAAGCCTTGCAACCATACAACTTCCGATAAATCCGGCGGCCCCGGTGATAACGATCATAGTTTTTAGTTTTTAGTGACAAGTATGAGTCATCAAGATTGTTTTTCTATAATTTGCAACAGTTCTTTCGGTTCTTCGATAATATAATCTGCCCCTGCGTTTTCCAGCTCTTTCCGATCACGGAATCCCCAAAGAACACCAACTTTCGTGATACCGGCTCGGGTTGCGGTTTCCATATCCACCGCCGTATCACCCACGTATAGAACCTCCGGTTTTTCCACGCCCGTCATTTTCAGAATGTCTTCGACGATAGCGGGATGCGGCTTCGGAGGAACCCCCTTCCGGTTGCCCAACACTGTGGTAAAAACGATATCCGGGAAATAGTGATCCGTCAACGGTACCATAGCTTCTTGCACTTTATTGGAGGCAATGGCTGTCATAATGCCGAGACTTTGCAAATTTTGCAATAGATCTAAAATGCCGGGGTATACACGGGTTTTGTCCTCCTTGTGCCTTTCGTAGTAAGGTAGAAATTCCTCATAATAAGCGTCAATTTTTTCGGGAGTGCGTTCACTCTCGGGGATTGCCCGTTCGATGAGCTTTCGGATGCCGTTTCCCACAAAATAACGATATGCGTCTGTGGGGTGTTCGGGAAAACCGTGACTATGCAGAAGATGGTTGGTGCAATTCGCCAAATCTTGTAGCGTGTCTAAAATTGTCCCGTCCATATCGAAAATAACTAATCTTATCATATTAAAACATGGTTTTAAAAGTTCTGAAATTTTCGGAATGCAAATCCTTTTCATTGACAATCGGATGGCCGGTTTTCCAATCGATGTTCAAATCCGGATCGTCAAAACGTATGGTTCCCTCCGAATCCTTATGATAGAAAGCGGAACATTTGTAAGCGAAAACCGTATCGTCCTCCAATGCCACAAAACCGTGAGCAAATCCTTTAGGGATAAAGAATTGCAGATGGTTCTCTCCAGAAAGCAGCACAGCGTGATGCTCTCCGTAAGTAGGGCTGTTTTTCCGCAAATCCACAGCCACGTCGATGACGGAGCCTTGGAGTACGCGCACCAATTTATCTTGAGCATAAGGCGGTCTCTGAAAATGCAGTCCCCTTACCACTCCTTTCTTAGAGCAAGATTGGTTATCTTGCACGAAAGCTACGTCGATACCCATTTCGCGATAGCGGTTCTCATTATAACTTTCATAAAAATAACCTCTTTCGTCCGAATAGATATCGGGTTTTATGACTAACAGTCCGTCAATATGAGTTTTACAAATTTCCATGCTCAAAATTTTGGGAGGGCAAAGGTACAAAAAATGAGCAAGGAGAAAAAAGAGAAAATTCCCAATTATTACGTATTTTTGCAACTTGTTAATGAAGGTTGAAAATGGTTATCTAATAGTTTGAATATGCGATAATTAGAAAATGGACAATCACATCAATCGTCAATCACTAACCATTAATCAGTAAAAAATTATGTCAAAATTTGCGCGACACACGATTACAACCGCCCTGCCTTATGCAAACGGTCCGGTACATATTGGTCATTTGGCTGGGGTTTATGTTCCGGCCGACATCTATGTTAGATATCTCCGAATGAAAGGTGAGCAGGTGCTTTTTATCGGTGGATCCGATGAGCACGGTGTACCTATCACCATTAAGGCGAAAAATGAAAACACTACGCCGCAAGCTATTGTGGATCGCTATCATGAAATGATCAAAAAGTCGTTTGCCGAGTTTGGCATATCGTTCGATATCTATTCCCGAACATCCAGCCCCATTCATCATGAAGCCGCTTCCGAGTTTTTCACAAAACTTTACGAAGATGGCAAGCTGATCGAAAAGACATCGATGCAGTATTATGACGCTGAAGCACACCAGTTTTTGGCGGATCGTTATATCACCGGAGGTTGTCCTCACTGTAACAATGAGAAAGCATACGGAGATCAGTGTGAAGCATGTGGAACCAGCCTCAGCGCCACCGATCTGATTAACCCGCGGTCGGCATTGACCGGGAACGTGCCGGTGCTTAGAGAAACGAAACACTGGTATCTGCCATTGGATCAATACGAAGGATGGTTGAAGGAGTGGATTCTCGAAGGGCATAGAGAGGATTGGAAGATCAATGTTTATGGGCAATGTAAATCATGGATAGAGCAAGGATTGCATCCGAGAGCTGTGACACGTGATTTGGATTGGGGTGTGAAAGTGCCGCTGCAAGAGGCAGAGGGCAAGGTGCTCTACGTTTGGTTTGACGCTCCCATTGGTTACATCTCCGCAACGAAGGAGTGGGCGGAACAAACCGGCAAAACATGGGAAGAGTGGTGGAAAGCCGATGATACCGAACTACTCCATTTCATTGGCAAAGACAACATCGTATTCCATTGTATCATCTTTCCGGCGATGTTGAAAGCCGAAGGATCGTACATCCTTCCCGAGAATGTGCCCGCCAATGAATTTCTCAACCTAGAGGGTGACAAAATTTCGACCTCTCGAAACTGGGCGGTTTGGCTTCACGAGTATTTGGAAGAGTTTAAAGATAAGCAAGATGTGTTGCGATATACACTCACATCCATTGCTCCTGAAACCAAAGATTCCGACTTCACTTGGGCTGATTTCCAAGCGAAAAACAACAACGAACTGTTGGCGATTTTCGGAAATTTAGTGAATAGAACGGTGGTTTTAACCCATAAGTATTACGGAGGAGTTATCCCTGTTGCCCACGCGTTTTCTGCTGAAGAACAAGAAATGATTGAGCAGATCAAGACTTTCCCTGCGAAAATAGGGGAGGCGTTAGAAAAATTCCGTTTCCGAGAAGCGCAAATGGAGTTGATGAATTTGGCGCGTATCGGTAATAAATACCTCACCGATACAGAACCTTGGAAAAAGGTGAAAGAGGATCCCGAACGGGTGGAGACGATTTTGCATCTTTCATTACAGATTGCGGCAGCATTGTCGGTGCTGTCGGAACCATTCCTGCCGTTCACCTCCAAACGATTGAAAGAGATGCTGAACGTGACCGAAAATCGCTGGGAGCATGGTGCCGATATGAACCTGTTGAGCGACGGCGACAAAATCGGTGAACCGCAATACCTTTTCGACAAAATCGAAGATAAGGTGATTGAAGAGCAAGAGGCAAAACTTCAGCATGTTAAAGCTCAAGCGTTGTTAGAACAAACACCGGCGCAAGAGGCCAAAGAAGATATCACGTATGATGATTTTCAAAAGATGGATCTCCGCATTTGTACTGTGATGGAAGCCGAAAAAATTCCGAAAACCAAGAAATTGCTCAAAATGAAGATCGATACCGGAGTGGATATACGAGAGGTGGTTTCCGGCATTGCTGAATACTACGCGCCTGAAGATATGCCCGGTAAGCAAGTGCTGATGCTTATTAATTTGCAACCCAAAGAGATCAAAGGCGTATCCTCACACGGTATGGTTTTGATGGTCGAAAATACCAATGGCGAACTGGTTGTTGTTGAACCGGGAAAAACCGTTAAAGCTGGAAGCTCAGTGAGTTAAGAACAAAAAAGATTTTAAGTATTCATAAAAAATGATTGTCATGAAATTAAAAGTAAACGTATTGGTGTACACTATTTTACTGACGTTATTTTTAGGTCATCCAGCGTATGCGCAAGGTCCCTATAATCATAGCATCGGTGGTGTGATTGGAAACCTGAATGGAGCTTCGTTTAAGATGTTCTTTAGCGATAAAGTTGCTTTACAAGCGGATTTTGGATTCAAATTTGGCAATTCATATAGATATAAGTACACTTATGGATATAACTATTACACTTTATCTCAAATGATTTTTTTCACATCTTTGGAGCTTAATCCCAATGTTTTATACCAAGGAGATATTACGCAGTGGGATTTTGCAAACTTCTATTGGTTTGCCGGAGGGGGCGCTAGTATCGGTTGCGCATTAAATCCGACGGCGTTCAAATTTGGACTGAATGCTATGGGCGGAGTGGAGTTAACATTTAGAGATATGCCGCTTACCGTGCAAGCAGATCTTCGTCCGGGCATAGGATTCGTCACGCGTAAAGGAGCCGATCCGTTTTTTGATTACGCATTCACCCTCTCTGCAAGGTATGTGATCGATTAAGTGGGTTGTATTTAGCAAAGTGCTAATTTGAAAAATTGCTCACCCCTATCACTCAGTATGTTATTTTGGGAAGAAATTCATAAGAGGTTACACAGAGAGCACGGAGAACCTGGGAATTGAAAACTGGGAATTGAAAACTGAAAGGACAACAACTCACACGGCCCTTTTCAACTTTTCAACCACTCCCAAGCTCATCATTACCCCTGTGTGTAAGCAATGGCTTTGCACGATGCTGTCTGCTTTAGAGATTTTGGCAGAGCGGGTGGCGATCGCAAAGCTTTGATTTTTTGCTACTATTTGATATAGTGTCTTGTCAAGTACAGATTACCGTTGATATAACAACGGCAACAATTTGTATGTTTTTCCTTGTTTTTCTGTTATAATTCTTTAATAATCAATTTTAGCCCATTCAGTTTGTTTAGAGGGATTACGTTTTCGCCGTAATACAACGCATTTTTATCGATCAATAAATCTCTGCCCAATATGCGCAATGACGGTAGATCGATGCCGTCAATCATCCAGTTTTTCGCTAAAACATACTCTTTACCATTCTTTTTTATGACGGAACAACCGGTTTTTCCTCCGCCAAAGATCACTTGTTTGCCATCGGTTATGTAATTCGTCTCGAATCCGTTTTTTGAAGTGATAGTGCGCAAGTTCGGAGTATGCAAAATAGTAAAAGAGCTGTTGGCAAAAATTTATTCATAAAAGACAATAATATCAATGCACAAAAGTAGAGAAAAAAGAAACGGGGAGGTAGCTGGATTTTTTTTGTGAGCAAAATGAAAAATAACTACTTTTGCGAAAATTATTTTTATGGGTAAAACTGTCATCTTTTTCATAGCCATTTTCCTATATGCAACACTAATTCCCGCACAGACTCCTTCTGTTTCAATAGAGATGGAAAATGGTATCGAAGAGGTGTTGGCGTTACATAAAGCCGCTTGGACGAAAGTGAAAAAAATCGACGGTTTCCGCATCCAAATTGCAGCGATTTCGGGAAGTCATGCTAGTGAAAAGGCAGAAAAGGAGAAAGAAAACGTGGAGAAAATCTTCAAAAACTTACCTTGTTATATTTCCTATCTGGAACCTAATTTCCGTATTCGTATCGGCGATTTCAGAACCAGAACCGAAGCCTATCGACATCTGGAAACCGTAAGATTGCAATTTCCCGGAGCGTTTATCGTAACGGATAAAATCTATTTTAACACTTTTTAAGTCGAAAAGAGGTGCGATCTGGCGCCTTAAGTTTTAAGAAACAATCATGCAAAAAATAAAAGTCTATAAATTTGGAGGTGGATCAGTACAAGATGCCACCGGGGTTAGGCAGTTGGAAAACATTATCACCCGGCAAGAGATTCCGGTCGTGGTGATTATTTCGGCCATCGGAAAAACGACTAATCTGATGGAGAAAATAGTGGCGACATATCAAGCCGGTAATTCTACCGAGATGGAAATGCATATCCAACAACTTCTTCAAAATCATAAGGCTATAGCGCAGGATTTATTACCCGGAAACAGTGTGATTACAGCTGCTATTGATATGATTGAGATGTCTTTACGGGCACAACTTTCCCAAAATCCAACCGATAATTATGACTACGATTACGACCGGATCGTCAGCCACGGCGAATTGCTGTCCACCGCTCTCATTTCCACTTATCTCAATCTGAAAGGTATTGAAAATGAGTGGCTGGATGCAAGACAGTTGATTCAAACCGATGATTCGTTTCGCGAAGCACATGTGGATTGGAAAACGACCACGCCCGCTATCAGAAATAGAATTGATGCGGGGATCAATGAACGTAAGACTAAGTTTTTTGTGACGCAAGGGTTTATCGGCGGCACAGCAACCGGTGAGACTGTTACACTGGGAAGGGAAGGCTCCGATTACACTGCCGCTATTTTCGGCTTTGCATTGCAAGCAACCGAAGTGGTAATTTGGAAAGATGTTCCCGGACTTTTCAACGCCGATCCGAAAATCTACCCCGATGCGATCAAGCTAGATGAAATTCCTTATGAAGAGGCGATTGAACTTTCGTATTACGGCGCAAGCATCATCCATCCAAAAACCTTGAAACCGTTGCAGAATAAGCAAATACCACTTCTTGTCAAGCCGTTCTTTTTTCCCGAAGAACCGGGTTCTGTTATCTCTTCGTCGTCGCTCATTAATCCGACACCTTCGCTCATTTTCAAGAAAAACCAAATATTAATCTCCATCTTTCCAAAAGATTTCTCATTTATTGCTGTGCAGAATCTTTCGGAGATTTTTAATATCCTTTCACAATATAGATTGAAAATCAATCTGATGCAAAACTCGGCGCTCAGTTTTTCCATCTGTTTGGATAACCATTGGGATCGTGTGGAACCGGCACTCAAAGAGTTGAAAGTGAAGTATAAAGTGAAATATAACGACAAGGTTGAGTTAGCCACGATCCGTCACTATACCGAGGATTCCGTGGCCAAAATCGTGGCAGATAAAGAGGTTTTGGTGGAGCAGAAAAACCGTACCACGATACAGATGGTATTGAAGGATTAAAGTGTATTTTCGCGCCAAAATCACATTGTAAATACGCAAAGAGAAATGACCATTAAAGAAGCTGAAAATCAGATTATTGAAGAATTCGGTTATTTTGATGACTGGATGGATAAGTACAATTATATCATCGAATTGGGAAAAGAGCTTCCCATGATTGATACCAAGTACAAAACCCCTTCTTATCTGATTCAGGGTTGCCAGTCGCAGGTGTGGTTGCACGCCGATTACAAAGACGGGAAGGTATATTTCACCGCCGACAGCGACGCCATCATCACCAAGGGGATTGCCAACCTGCTTGTGCGGGTACTCTCCGGTCAAACGCCCCAAGAGATCATCGATGCTCCTATGGACTACATTGACAAAATCGGTCTCAAGGAACATCTTTCGCCTACTCGTTCCAACGGATTGGTTTCCATGATCAAACAAATGAAGATGTATGCGCTGGCTTTCCAAGCAAAGGCATAAAAAAACAAGATTTTTTTTTCAATATAAAAAAGCAAAATGTCATGAAGGATATTTTTAAGCCGGAGTTTTTCAGTGTGTTAAAACAAGGTTATACCAAAGAGTTGTTCATGAAGGATCTCTTTGCGGGGATCATTGTGGGAATTGTGGCGTTGCCATTGGCGATCGCCTTTGCGGTGGCATCGGGTGTTTCGCCCGAGAAAGGGTTGATTACGGCTATCATCGCCGGTTTTCTCATCTCTTTTCTAGGGGGGAGCCGTGTGCAGATCGGCGGCCCCACCGGTGCTTTCATTGTGATCGTCTTCGGTGTGTTGTCGCAATATGGCATGGATGGATTGCTTATTTCCACTGTCCTTGCCGGTATTATGTTGGTTATTTTCGGTTTGTTGAAATTGGGGTCGTTGTTAAAATTTATCCCACACCCGCTCATCGTGGGTTTTACCAGCGGTATAGCTCTCGTTATCTTCTCCACACAGATCAAAGATGCGTTAGGTCTTGATATCGCCGAGGTGCCCGCCGACTTCCTTAGCAAATGGAGCGTCTATTTTAAAGCGTTGGGGACAATCAACCCGATTGCGGTGGTGATCACCGTTGTGACATTGTTGATCAGTATCTTTTTTAGCAAGATCACCAATAAGATACCCGGCTCGTTTGTCGCCATCATCTTGATGACCGCCATTGTCGCCATTTTCAACCTTCCGGTGACCACTATCGAGACGCTCTACGGAGAAATTCCCAACAAAATATCGCTCGCTGTCCCTGGCATTGATTGGAGTAATATCCGTTACTATTTTCAGCCCGCATTGACTATTGCGCTGTTGTGTGCTATCGAATCGCTACTCTCTGCCGTTGTTGCCGATGGTATGATCGGGACAAACCACCGCAGTAATACGGAGTTGATTGCGCAGGGCATTGCCAACATTGTGACGCCGCTGTTTGGGGGGATTCCCGCAACCGGAGCCATTGCCCGCACCGCGACCAATATCAAGAACGGTGGCCGTACTCCGGTGGCCGGTATGATTCATGCTGTCACATTACTCCTGATCATGCTTTTCTTTGGAAAATGGGCAAAGTTAATACCGATGTCGTGTTTGGCCGGTATTTTGATTTTGGTATGTTATAATATGAGTGAATGGCGTTCGTTTACTTCCATTTTGCGCGGTTCCGCCTTCGATATCATCATCCTGCTCACCACCTTTTTCCTCACCGTGTTAGTTGATCTCACCGTGGCGATCGAGATAGGTATTGTCCTCTCAGCCATTCTTTTCATGAAACGTATGGCTGACAACGGGCAAGCGATCCTCAACGATAAGGAGAACGATGTGATGGAAAATTACCGCGATGTTCCCAAGAGTATTAACATATACGAGATCAGCGGGCCGTTTTTCTTTGGCGCCGCCAAGCACTACAGCGAAGTGTTGAAAAGAAGCGCCGATTCCACCAAGGTTCAGATCATCCGGATGCGCTATGTTCCCTTCATTGATGCCACCGGTACGCACAATTTCAAGGAAGCGATCAAGTCGTTACAATCTAAAGATAAACAGATTGTCTTGTCAGGTGTGCAGCCCGATGTGCGCAAAGAGTTAGAAAAGAGTGGCATCGCCGACCTATTGGGAAAAGAGCATATCTTCGATAACTTCGATGCGGCGCTGGCGTATGCGAAGAGCCAGGTGGAATAAAACTTCCAGCGCCCTCATTCTCGTACATCTATTGTCCATTTTCGGACAACATGCAATTTTTAACTATCTATAAAATAATAGCTTATGCTTTGGCATGCCCGTTGCTTTAGGTTTATCGCCTTTATTTATATTTTACATGAAACGACTGGGTTGCCTTTTTCTCTTTGTTTTTCTTACGATGAAGATTTTTGCGGTGGATACGTTATATCTTTCATTGGATCAGGTTATTGAAAGAAGCAAGGAGTTTTCGTTGGATGCGTTGGTGGCGCAAAACAGCTACCTCGCATCCTACTGGCAATTCAGGAGTTACAAAGCGGGCATGTTGCCACAGATCGGTATTAGTGCCACATTGCCCTACTACTCCAAATCGTACAACCAGTTTCAAGATTCAGAGGGAAATTACAGTTATATAAGCAATTATTATAGTAGTATTGCAACGGAACTATTTATTTCTCAGCATATTCCTTTTACTGGTGGTCGTATTTCGTTGGAGACAAGCTTCCAACAACTTCGACAGTTTGGAAGCAATGGCTACCGTAGCTTCGTGGTGGTTCCGGCAGCAATCAGAATAGAGCAACCGCTCTTTGCCTACAATCCTTTTAAATGGTCGCGGAAGGTGGAGCCACTGAAATATCAAGAAGCTCAACGTCAATTAACTGCCAATATGGAACAGGTTTCATTACAAGCTATACAACACTATTTTGATCTTCTGCTTTGCGAGATTAACGCAGATATTGCGCGGCAAAATTTGTTAAATACAGAGAAAATTTATACCGTGGCTACTGCGAAGCATGCTATCGGACAGTTTCCTGAAAACGATTTGATGGGATTGAAGGTTTCGCTATTGAATGCCGAGATTGCCCTCGCTAACACAGAGTCTTCTGTGAAGGCGAAAATGATGCAACTCTGTTCGTTTCTGGGCTATGGAGACGATGTTTATATTAAAGTGGAGATTCCGAATCATTTTCCATACGATAACGATCCGTTGGATTACAAAGTGGTTCTTCAAAAAGCATTGGAAAACAGCGCGTTTACATTGCAAATCCAACGAGAAATGATTGAATCCGAAGCATTGGTTCGGCAAGCGAAAACCAGCAGATGGAGTGCGAATCTTTTTGTTTCTTTGGGGTTTTCCGGAGTTGATGAACAACTTGCCACAGCATTGAATCATGAACATTGGCGAGATAACCAGATTGTGAATTTGGGACTTTCCATTCCGATTTTGGATTGGGGGAAAGGGAAGGGGAAAGTGAAAATGGCTGAGGCGAATCGCGAGATTGTGGAGGCTTCATTGACAAAGGAGCAGCAGGAGTTTGATCAAAATGTTTATATGATTGTGCAGCTTTTCAATGATCAGTTCAAACAGCTGGAGTTGGCAAAAATGACTGATGAGATCGCCCGGAAACGGTATGCTATAAATGTCGAAACTTATCTCCTGGGCAAAACCGACATGCTCAACCTCAATGATGCGCAACTCTCTAAAGACGAAGCTCGTAGAAACTATGTGGAACACGTTTACCGGCTATGGTCTTATTATTATAGAATCAGAGCATTGACACTTTGCGAGATTTGAAGTTCGCAATAAATGTTATTTTTGCTAACCTAAAAAAACACGGACTATGATTTTAATTTGTGATGATGATGCGGCGATTCGATCCTCGTTGGGGTTGGTACTTTCACGGGCGGGGTATGACACGGCGGCCGTAGCTTCACCTAAAGAAGCCATTGATTTTGTGCGAAATAACGATCCGAAAGTGATCCTGATGGATATGAATTACTCTCGCGAAACCGATGGCGAAGAAGGTTTGGTGCTGTTGAAACAAGTGAAGATTTTTAAACCGGATATCCCAGTCATCTTGATCACAGCTTGGGGTACAATTAGTTTGGCGGTCAAAGGAATGCAAGCGGGAGCTTTCGATTTTATTACGAAGCCTTGGAATAATCACTTTTTAATCAGCACAATACAAACAGCTATTGATATTTCCAAACCGGAAAATACATCGAGCCAATTGTTAAATTCCTATTATTCCGAAAAGATTATTGGCAGATCTCCTCTGTTATTAAACATTTTTAAGACGGTCGATCGCATCGCCCCGACTAACGCCTCGGTGTTGATCATGGGTGAGAGTGGAACGGGTAAAGAGTTGATTGCCGAAGCAATACATGCAAAGAGCAGCCGTGCGGACAAACCGTTTGTGAAGGTCAATTTGGGAGGAATTTCGCAATCGTTATTTGAGAGTGAGATGTTCGGACACAAAAAAGGTGCGTTTACTGATGCGCTGTACGATAGGGTAGGGCGGTTTGAGAAAGCCAACGAAGGCACTATTTTTTTGGACGAAATCGGAGAATTGGATTTGGTTTCGCAAGTGAAGATGTTGCGCGTATTGCAGGATCAAACCTTTGAGGCATTGGGTGACAGCAAAACCCGCCAAGTCGATGTCCGGGTAATTAGTGCCACAAATCGGGATTTGGTAACGCAAGTGACGGAAGGCCGGTTTCGCGAGGATCTTTTTTACCGGATTAACTTGATAACATTGAAGATGCCAACGCTGAGGGAACGAAAAGAGGATATCCCTCTGTTGGTCGATTTCTTTGCTGAAAAACAGCGAAAATTAGTTAATTCAGGCAAGCTCTCTTTTACCAAAGAAGCGATCCGATTCTTACAATCATTGCCTTTCCCGGGTAATATACGTGAATTGAAGAATTTGATTGATAGAACGTTACTGGTTTCATCAAATGATGTGATCACAGAAGAAGACCTGCTGGAACAATCTATGATCACTCCGAATCTGCAAGTTGTTGCGGATCAATCTGTCTATCCGCTAGAGGAGATGGAAATCAAGATGATCAAAAATGCAATGGAGTTGTATCAGGGTAATTTATCGAAAGTGGCAAATGTGCTGGGAGTAAGTCGGCAAGCATTATATAGAAGATTAGATAAATACAATATCAATTATAACGAAAAAGAGCGGTGAAATCGAAGTATATTTTTTGGATTTTGGCATTTATCGTTTTTGCATCACTTTTGGTGATAGGAGTTTCGTTTTATAAAATCCAACCGCTTTTCTTTTTCATTGTGGAGGGGATTATGGTCATTTCGGTTGTGCTTTTTATTGTGCTCTACCGAAGATTGATAAAGCCTTATTATGTAATT
This sequence comes from Bacteroidales bacterium OttesenSCG-928-B11, assembly GCA_030267125.1. Lineage (GTDB taxonomy): Bacteria > Bacteroidota > Bacteroidia > Bacteroidales > WCHB1-69 > JAGVVH01. The sequence goes on along the minus strand of JAJDJJ010000009.1, from coordinate 15,100 downwards.
ACTTCGGGGATGGAATTGATGAAAGAACAAGACTTTTCGTCACGATTGGGACAACTGCCCGATAGCGAGGCAAATAAGTTGATCGATATGTTCAACAAGATGATGGAGCAGTTGCGTAATGAACGCATACAGGTACGCGAAAAGAATCATTTTCTGGACCTGCTGATTGAGGCTTCCCCACAAGGCGTGGCGATCCTCGATTTTAATGGCAAGATTGCCTCTTTGAATCCGGCTGCGGTTAAATTATTGAAAATCAGTACGGCGGAAGATCTTATCGGAAAAGAATTCACCGATCTTTCCACAGAAATGGGAAACCGCATCGCTCAATTGAAACCAGATGAAGAGGTTATCGTGCGCGAAGCCAATATGACAGCTTATCGTTGTAGTCGTAATTCATTTTTTGATAAAGGTTTTGCCCATCCTTTCATTCTCATCGAAGAACTGACTTCGGAGATCATGGAGGCGGAGAAGAAGTCTTACGAGAGTTTGATCAGGATGATGGCGCATGAGGTAAATAATTCGGTAGGAGCGATCAATGCTACGCTATCGGTCATTTTTGATTCGATAAGTTCCGCTGGTAATGATGATTACAATGATGTATTACCTGTTGTCGACGCTTCTATCGAACGGTGTTATCATCTGAGTCATTTTATCAATAACCTTTCCAATGTGGTGAAGATACCTAAACCAATGAGATCGGAAGTTGATGTAAACCAATTGGTTAAAAAAGTGAAATCACTATCCCAAAGTGAATGTCAAGCCCGTGGTATCCGGTTTACCCTACAGCTTTCACCGGAAGCGAATCTTGCGTTCATTGACGAGATTCAAATAGAACAAGTATTGCTTAACATTTTGAAAAACAGCTATGAAGCAATTGGGAAAGAAGGTGAAATCAAGATCATCACTGCCGCTAATCCTACGACCATTATTGTGGAAGACAATGGCGGTGGTATCTCCGATGAGGTCCGGCGAAAGATATTTACCCCCTTTTTTACTACCAAAAGTAATGGACAGGGGATTGGTTTAATGTTTGTCAGAGAGGTGCTTACGAACCATAAAGCGCATTTTGACCTGCGAAGTGAGGATGGAATCACAAGGTTTGAGATCAAAATGAGTGATACATCTGTACCTCTCACATACAAAGCACCTTGACAATATCATTAGAAAACGACACCGTTCTTACCAAGGCATTTGTTGTATAATTATAATAGTAGTATAGCGTTTGACCTTGGCTGCAGATGAGGAAGCGCCTTTCAGGTTCAAAAGCGATGTTACGGGCACCGGAGTCGATGATCTTCACCAAACTGTTTTGTTGGGCATTGTAGCGGTGTATCGCTTGATCGGTGGCTAAGAGATAGTTGTCGGCATCAAGCGCAATTACGTCGTTAAGTTGCTCGTCGGCAATGATTTTCAAGTTGTCTTCGTTTCCATACAACCAATAGAAAGAAGAGATCACGGTGCCGCCGGAAAAGTTGGAGAAAAGCAGTAGGTGATTTGCGTCTTTCTCATATATTTTTCTGACATTATACTGTGCGTAACTATCTCTGATTAAAGCCATACCATAGTTGTAAGCCGTGATTTTTCCTTTTTCTGCCGAACTGCGCGGTTCGGAGTAGACGAACGTATTTTGATCGTACCGGAGAAAACTTTTCGGAATGTAATTGACTTGACTATTAATGACACGGGTTGTGTATCCCCAGTAGTCATATACATTGGTTGTCCCGCTGTAATCTCCAACGTAAAGCGATTGGTTGATCACCTCTATGCTTTGGAACCAGTTTTGAGAGAGGGAACTTTGAATCGGTTTTTCCCAGTTGGTCATAGGTCCGTTCACATTGATGGCGAGTAGTTTTCCGCGGGTTTTCGGAGCGATGAACAGGGTCCGGTTCTCCTCGTCGCACTTTGCGTCTAAGAAATCTCCGTTCAAGGTCATCCATAGGTTGGGTGTTGCCGTTGAATCGACAAAATGGATCATGGTGGCATCGCTGTTTTCCGTGAACACAACCAGCAGTTTATCCGATTCAATAGCGCCGAATAACTTCACATCCACAGAAGCTCGCACTTCGTTGTATCCGTCTCCCGCGGTTGCCAGCAGTTTATATTTCCCGTTTTTCAATCTGCTACTCGTCAAGGAGAGTTCATCGCGGATGACACATTTTTCACCCGATAGTGAAAAGACCAACTGCTCCCCTATGGGCATGGAGTTTACATCCAGAAGCGTGACTCTCGCGTATTCTATATTCTTGTTGTCCGTGATTTCAACATGGAAGGGAATACATCCCCCGATTTCCCAACTTGTATTATCGGAAGGAGCAATGATGACGATGCCCGGCGGTTCGCTGTCTTTCTTTTTACATGCGGAGAAAAACAGGATAAAAACAAGTGGAAATATGTTAAAATAGTGGGTTTTCATTTTAGATATAGATTAATTTCCCTTTCACATTCTGATAACCCATTTCTTGAACCAATTCGACATAATGTTGTAGTTGCTGATGATCTCTTGTTTTTTCTATACCGGTTTTATAATCGACCACCAACACTTGGCCGTTTAAGATGGCAATGCGATCGGGACGGAAAAGTTGCCCATCGCCGGTCATGATAGAGACTTCGCGCAATGAAGTTGCCTCGGGAGAAAAAAAAGGAGAGATTGTCTCATCATTCAAAATGGTTTCCAAAGCAGATTTGATCCGTTGCACACTATCTTCATCCAAATTAATAATTAGTTGGTCGATTTCCGATTTTGATTGCGGAAAATCCTTCAGTTTAGCCAAGTAGTCGTGGATGGCAATCCCCAGCACCTGCTGCTCGTTCTCGTTAACGATTTTGGTATAAAGTAATTGCTCTTCATTGGGTGAAAAGTTAGCAATAGGTAATGGTCGTATAGCCTCTTCTTTTTCCTGTATTTTATCCTTTTTAACAAAAAAATCTTCTTGCCCAAAATAATAATGAGAAACTTCTTCTTGGGTTTCGGTCGAGTTCTCTTCTATAAATTTCGCCAAAAACTTGGCGTAATTATGTCCGTTTTTCTTTTCTGTGATAATATAAAGGCAAGAAACCGGACGGGTGTGCGCAACATATAATGTATTCAGATCATCAAGCCGGCTCATATCATACTCTTCTGTATAAATATTCTCTAAGGCAGTCCCTTTTAAACCGGAGGATATCTTGATGGGGAAGTACGGAAGGATTTCATTGTCCTCCATTTTGAGCCATGCGGTCTCTTTTGTCAAGAAGGAGTTATAGCGGGTGAATGGGAAAATCACGACGGGATATTGTAGCCCTTTCGACTTGTGGATGGTTGTTACTGTGATAGCATTGAGATTTTTTGGCGAAGAGAGCGACAAGGTCTCCTTTTTCTCCTCCCACCAATCCAAAAATGTTGAAATAGATGGATTTTTTGTGCTGACAAAATGAAGGACTTTGTCTAAGAATGTGGTGATATATGCGTTAGCAGATCGAAAACCAAATAGCTGCATCAACTCTTTAATGAGAGAATATAATGGGAGATCGAGTAGTTTTTTATTGTTAAAATTAAAAGAAAGCTCGTTCAAAATTTGAAGAAACGGTTTTGTTTTCAGCAGAAATAACAAATTATCGGTTGAATAATTGATGTCAAGATGACGGCCCAGATAGGTTAGGATTACAGCTTGGGCGATTTCATGTTTTGGCTCGAGAAGATATTGCAGTGAGGCGATGATCACGCGAACCTCTTCAGAAGCGTTGAGTAGCAAAGAGTCGGAGGAGATTACAGGGTAGCCGTTTTCGGATAAATGGCGGGCGTACTTTGCGCTTTTGTCTACTCCGCGGCTCAAAATGGCAATATCTTGATAGTCGAAACCGCGTGCTACCGCATTCCGAACGGCATCGAGCACTTCGTTTTCCAAATAGTCTTCGCCGTCGTTGTCATCTTTAAATCTCACGGAAACAAATCCTTCTTTTACAGTTCCTTCGGGATTCAGCTGTTCAAGATCATTGTAATAGATCGCGGCCTTGGCGAAAACCGGTGTCTCCTTATGGGTTATTTCTTTCAAGAAAGAGAAGAATTTATTGTTAAAATCAACGATAGCATTGGCAGAACGATAATTGGTATTCAATGCTTCACGGTGAAAGTCTACCGGTTCGTCGGTTTGCCATCCCATCGCTTTTTTATACCCTTCTTCGGTCGAAAGATTCTGAAATAAAGAAACTTCACCCGATCGGAAACGATAAATAGCCTGCTTCGTATCACCGAAAAGGATGCTTTTTCCGGGTTGGGAATAACCTCCCGAAACCGCGTTTTTTACCAAGGGTAATAAATTTTCCCACTGCATCTTGGAGGTATCCTGAAACTCGTCGACCAAAAAATTGTTGTATCTATTCCCGATCTTCTCAAAAATAAACGGTGTGTCGTTGTCCTTGATCTCCTCGTTTACCAAGGTATTCGTATCGCACAAGAAAAAAAGATTATCATGCACTTTTATATCATTTAAGATCTCTTGCAGATCAAAAATAAGTGAAAAAGTGTTAATGTTTTCAGCGAGGATTTTCAATTCCAGATAGCACTCTTGTGCAATCGCCACTTTTTCAGCTAATTCGAAGACCAGCTCATCAGGAAAGGATATTGCGCCGTTTTTCAAAGTGTCTTTATGTAAGCAAGATTCTTTAGCCTTGGCTTTTCCCATCGAAGCCGCAAGCGGTTCTTCGGGTTGTTTCAATACTTTTTCAAACCAAAAATAGACGCCTTTGGATTTTCCGTCAAAAGCAGTGTGGTCCAAGCCCGAGTTTTTGAACAGATCATCTCCTTGTTTGGCGATTTCCAATAGCTTTTTCTTCGCTTGTTCCCTTTTGGCCACTAAATCTACGCAATACCTTTTAAAAATTTGCCGATCTACATGTTGCAAGCTTTTTAATGGATAATACGCCTCTTCTTTGTGCATAATATCAAGAAAATCGCGCAGCTCTTTTTCCAATTTACTCTTTCCCGAATTGGCGATATTATGATCAACGATATTCATGATTTGCCGGGATAGCGAAAAGCGGTTTTTATACTCTTGCTTGGATATTTTACTTAGCAACAAATCAATAGCCTGATTATAGAACTCCCTTTGATCAATCTCTAATTTAAAATCCAACTTCAAACCCAATTCAATGGCAAAACCTCGCGTAATTCGTTGGAAAAAACTATCTATTGTGCTGATTGAAAAATCATTATAATTGTATAATATCTCTTTCAGCAGCATGGTTGCGGAAGACTGTATGGTTTGATAATCCCACTTCTCAGAATCACCAAGATTGTCGAGCGTCATCTTTAAAATAGCTTTGTGTGAGTTAGATAGCGAAGAATAATCTTCTGTGAAGGCAAAGTGCGAGAGTGTGGAGACAATGCGCTCTTTCATCTCGGCGGTAGCGTTGTTGGTGAAGGTGATAGCCAAAATGTGCTTGAAGCCATGCCGGTTGATGGAGTTGAAGCAGATTGCAAGGTATTCCGCAACAAGATGGGTGGTTTTCCCGGAACCGGCAGACGCTTGGTAACTTTTAAACATGAAAAATCAATTTTGATCGCGAAGATATTGAAATAACGTGAATCATTAATTTCGTAGTTTTGCACCCGATTGATAACGATTAAAACCAAACGAAACATGAAGAAATTCTTTCTATTTTTATCTGTAATTTTCTTTTTATCTTCTTGCAATACACCGAAAAACACGACCTCAAACGATGCCAAAGGTGATCATTTCGCCATTAAAAAGGGCGAGATTTTTGAAATTAATCTGGTGACGAATGCCTCCACCGGTTTCCATTGGGAGTGGACAAACAAGGGCGATGTTACCGTTGTGGATTCTGTAGGAATCCGGACGGTGGATAACAACCCCGAGGGTTATGTGGGCGGAAGCGTTAACCGCTACTGGCAATTTAAAGGTGCGAAGAGAGGAACCGACACGCTGAAATTCGACTATTGCAGACCTTGGGATAAAAATGAAGTGGCTCGCCAGCGCACAGTTACGGTCACAGTGAAATAAACCTGTTTGTGAAAAACAGTTTGAATAACCTCTCTTTTTTGTTAAAATCTTCCCGTTATCATGAGTGATCTTACGCTGCATATCGCCATTCCCGCTATGGATGAATTGGAATTTTTACCCCACACCATGCAAGCATTGGCGGAACAAAAATGTGATTGCCGGTTTTCTGTTTATGTTTGCGTGAATCAACCTGATGAATGGTGGAATGATTCTGAAAATATCGAGGTGTGTCGACACAATAGTCAGACGATGGATTGGTTGCAAACGGTAGATAATATTGATCTTACTGTTTTAGATTTTTCCTCAGCCGGCAAAGGATGGATTGGCAAACGGCATGGTGTAGGTTGGGCGCGGAAAATGCTCTTTAACCATATCCTCACCATCGCAAAGGCGGATGATATCCTTGTCAGTTTGGATGCCGACACCTTGTTCTCGAAGGATTATCTGCAAAGTATTGCCGATAATTTCAACCAGAATCCCGGCTTGAATACGATTTCAATTCCTTATTATCACAGGCTTACGGATGATGATCGCGCCAATCGCGCCATACTGCGATATGAACTCTATTTGCGGTTGTGGTTTTTGAACATGCACAACATCAACAGCCCTTATGCATTTACTGCGATTGGTTCTGCGATTGCGGTTAAAATTAGTGCGTTGCGAAAAATAGGAGGCATCACGCCCATGAAGAGCGGCGAGGATTTCTATTTAGTGCAGAAGTTGCGAAAGATGAGTGAAGTAAGTAATTATAACCGAGAGGTGGTTTATCCTGCTGCTCGCTTCTCCGACCGTGTCTGTTTCGGAACCGGTCCCGCGATGATCAAAGGAGATGCCGGAGATTGGGGGAGCTATCCCATCTATCATCATTCGCTGTTTGGCGATATTGCAGCTACTTACAATCTTATTCCGCAATTGTTTACAGAGAATATCAACACCCCTTTCTTGGATTTTCTGTCCAAACAATTTAACGATCCCGATTTTTTAACCCCGCTTCGTAAAAATTCAAAAAATATTACTCGCTTCGCACGCGCTTTCCACGAAAAAGCGGACGGACTTCGCATCTTGCAGTATGTCAAGCAGAAAAACGAGAATTTGTCTTACAGCGATGAAGAAAGTGTACGGGATAACTTTCGTCATTTTTTTGGAGAGAAATCACCCGATTTCATTACTTCCCCTTTCATTTTAACAAATCTATCCACGGAGCAACTTGCTCAACTGCGGGATATGCTTTTTGAAGAGGAACAAAAAATCCGAAGAGGCAATGATACTGTGCTCGGCGACTGAATTGCGGTTGTTGGCAAATGGATTTGTTAGCATACCTCTTTTTTGCAATGCTATTTTTGTTTATACTTTTTCATCAAATATCAGAATGAGTTGATAAGTTTATCTTTTTAACAGCAAGAGCGCAAAATTTTACACAAAGATCGCAAAAGAGAGTTCATCGTTTTGAAGGGGAATGGCTGCCTTATCAGGAAATTATATTGGGGGAATTTTAATGATTTTGCCCTGTGTTTTTTCGCCTTGTTTTTTGTATGAATAGAAAAAAAAGAGTACTTTTGCCGATTGTTGAACATGTTAATCCTTTATTTCGTTCTTTTAAATTAAACAATTTACAATAACAAGCTATGGATCATAAAACCACCATCAGTAATGACGGGAAAATCGTACTTCAAACAATATTGAACCGTCGCAGTATTCGGAACTATATTCCCAATAAACCCATACCTCAAGATGTTTTATATGAATTAATTAAGGCCGGTATGGCGGCTCCTACGGCAAAAAACCGTCAACCGTGGGCTTTTATTGCCATTACGGATAGTAATATCTTAAAAAAATTAGGCAATATTTTGCCTCATGGGAAAATGTTAGCTGAAGCCGGCGGAGCAATCGTGGTTTGCGGTGATATGACCCAAACATTGGAGGGCGCAGGCGGCGATTTTTGGATTCAGGATTGTGCTGCCGCATCCGAAAATATCATGATCGCATCTCAGGCTTTTGGCTTAGGTGCCGTATGGGTTGGCATCTATCCAAACAAATTTATTGGTGTGGAGAATGTGATCAAGATGAATAAAGTGTTAAATCTGCCGGGGAGTGTGATTGCGTTGAATGTAATCTCTTTGGGTTATCCGGACTCGGATGAAAAACCGAAAGATAAATATGATGAGAGTAAAATTCATCTGAATAGCTGGAAATAAGTATGAAAAAATTACCCCTCTTTTTATTGGGCATTTTAATAGTTGTTTTCACTTTTTCTTGCCACAATAATCCCAAGCCGGAAGTAACTTCCGAAACTGAGGATGTTGCGAACACCTTACGCGGGGAGACATTCCGTGCGATCAATCCTGCGGAAATCCCCGGTAATCCGATCGAACTTATAGGAGATCAATGGATGCTGATTTCCGCCGGTAACCAAGAAATGTATAACACGATGACTGCCAGTTGGGGAACACTTGGCGAATTGTGGAGCCGGCCCGTAGCTACTTGTTACGTGAGACCAAGCCGCCATACTTTCGGTTTTATGGAGGAAAATGAATACTACACGCTCTGTTTCTTCGACGAGGAGTACCGAGAAGTGTTAAACTATTGTGGCACAACGTCAGGGCGGGATCATCAGGATAAGAATAAAGCAGAGGTTGCCGGACTAACCCCGCAGTTTACTGAAAACGGCACAGTCTATTTTAAAGAAGCGTATCTTGTGATCGAATGCAAGAAATTATATGCGGATTTATTTAAGAAAGAATATTTTACAACGAATGACATCTTGACAAAAGAGTCTTCTCTCTATCCCGAAGAACAAGATGTCCACAAATTCTATATTGGCGAAATCGTTAATTGTTGGATGAGGTAGATATGTCGAGAAGAAGCGCCATTCTTTCCAAATTATTAGGATTGGCAATTTTTGTTGGTGTCATTGTGCTTGTCGCGATTAGCAACAAGGAGTTTGGTAATGTGGATGAACTACCACAAAATATGCCGCAGACTCCCAGCATCGATGATCGTGTCATCACTTTTTTCCCCGATGCCGCATCATTAGCCGCCATTGATTCATCATACGTGGAAGTCTATGATGCGGAGAATCAACCGTTAGGGCGTCTGCTCTTCTCATCACCTTACTCCGATGGAATTTACGGATTCGCCGGACCTACTCCATTATTGATAGCATTAGACAATGATGGGAAAATTATTGGCACTCAACTCCTTGAGAATAGGGAAACCGTAAGTTATGTTAACCGGATCACCCGTAAAGGATTTTTTGATTCGTGGAATGGATGTACTGTTGGAGAAGCTATTGCAAAGGATGTTGACGCTATTTCAGGTGCAACGCTTAGCTCCAATGCTATTAGTAGCTCGTTGAGAACGAGATTGACAGTTTATGATGAGAGTTCCTATGCTGGTAAATCGGAAATCTCGAAAATTATCCGGAATATTATGGCGTTATTAGTAATCGCATGGGCAATTTTCGCCTTTTTCAACCCAAAAAAATGTAAAAAAACGAGAATTATACTGTTGGGTGCTTCTGTCGTTGTGCTCGGTTTTTGGCAAGGAAATTTTCTTTCGTTAGCTACTTTTCAGACTTGGATTGCGCACGGTTTCCCGCCATTTACACAATGGATGTTGCTTCTGCTCGCCCTCGTTGCTGTCCTGATCCCGCTTATTTTCGGGAAACACTTCTATTGTACTTGGCTCTGTCCCTTTGGCGCCGTTCAGGAAATAGCGGGGAAAATAAAAAAGAAAAAGATCAAATTGCCCCGAAAAGCTTACAATATCAGGAGGTGTTATCTTTTTATCATCATTTTTTTATTACTGATTGGGGTGATTTCCGATTTGGCATCTTTTGAACCTTTTTCGGCCTTTATGATTAAATCAGCTTCGGCTGCTTCATTAGTGATTGCGGGATTATTCACTATCCTTTCCGTTTTCATTAGCCGGCCGTGGTGCCATATTTTATGCCCAACCGGTCAATTGTTGGAAATAGTCCGATCCTTTTCTTTAAAAAATATCAAAAGCAAAAAAAATGAAAAATAGTACCACCATCGTTTATCAAGTGCTATGCTTGCTATTTATCGCATTATCCATCGTGCTTTTTATCAGATTGAAGAATGTTAAAAAAACAGAAATTATGGAACCTATTTCAAACAAAGAGGCGGTATTGGCCAATATCCACGAACGCAAGAGTGTGCGGGATTATATTCCGGGCAAAGAGATTTCGAAAGAGGATCTGGAGACGATCGTTAAAGCGGGTATGGCAGCGCCTTCCGGTCGCGATGCCCGACCGTGGGAAATTATCGTGGTGGATCAACGGGAAATCTTGGATGATATGGGGGAGAGGCTGCCATACGCAAAGATGTTAAAAGAAGCGCCCGTTGCCATCGTGGTTTGTGGCGACACGACGCAATCATCCTACTGGGAAATTGATTGTTCAGCGGTTACGGAAAATATCCTGTTGGCAGTGGAAGCGTTGGGGTTAGGTGCGGTTTGGACGGCGGCATATCCTTACCAGGATCGCATGGATGTCGTGTCTGAAAATTGCAAACTGCCGGAAAATATCAAACCCTTGTGTGTTATACCAATGGGGCATGTTAAAGGCGAATATAAACCCAAACAAAAATACGATCCGTCAAAAGTGCATTATAATCAGTGGGATACCGCTTTATGAAGCAGTTGATTTATTTTTTCGCCCTCTTGATCTTGCTGGTTAACTCGTGTACTCAAAAAAGTAATCACAAACAGTTGGTGCTGGAAACAACGGTCGACACTACGGTTTTGAAAGATACGCTGCCTGTTGAGCCGGTCATCACAATCAGTTTGAAAAAAGAGTTATTGTATGACAAGTATACATTACTTGACACTTATCCCTATAAAGATACTGTCCGTCATTTTCAGTGGGATCAGGTTGAAAAATTGTTAAAAACGATCGAAAAGGCACAGTTGACGCCCACGTGGTGGGGAGTTGTTCGGAACCGGCAAAATATAAACGGCGAAGCGGAATTGACGCAAGATGCAAAACGAAACCGTTATGGGAATATGGAGGATGAGTTTGGGGTGGAACGTTTCCAATCCGCGCCATTATTCAACCCCGGAGATACCGTGACTCCGATCAGGTATGCTGAAGACGGCTCCTTGCTTCGTGTTATAAAAGATACAGATTCGTCCGCTTTTCTATTGGTTGAACATGTTTATATCGGAGGCGAATGGATGGTGCCGAAAAAATTTGTAAAGTTGATTTCCGATACCGTGACTTTCAGCCAAGTGGTTTTTGTAGATCGCACAAACCAAAATATTGCGGCGATAGAGAAAAAATCGCAGGGAGAATGGCTCATTCGAAGCATGAATCCCGCGACTACCGGTGTGAAACGACCACCCTACCAGCATGAAACGCCATTGGGTATTTTTGTCGTCCAAGAAAAGAAGGTGAAGATGTATTTTTTGGTTGATGGCACCAACGAGATTGCCGGTTATTCGCCGCATGCCAGTCGATTCAGTAATGGGGGCTACATCCATGGTATTCCGGTTAATTATCCCCGCCAGGCGATCATCGAATACAGCAATACGCTGGGCACCATACCCCGGTCGCACAAATGTGTCCGCAACGCAAGTTCTCACGCCGAATTTATTTTCAACTGGGCGCCTACGGAGCAGAGCTTGGTGGTGGTGATTGAATAGGGGCAAAACGAATAAAAATTTAGTCTCTTGGTTATTGACGGAAGAGGTGATATGAAGGGCAACGCATTGAAATGATAACAGCATCAATTCGCCGCAGAAAACACCAAATATTCGTACAAATAAGGTGCGAAGCACCGGCATATATAGCCCAATCCGTGAGGATTGGATAAATGTGTGTCATTCATTTATTAAGCTCTGAAAGAGCGGCACAGCGGATTATTCGTTAAAAAAATATAATTGATCGTATTTCATTTTTATGGAGGAATATAAACACATAAAACATTAACAATATGTATCGCTCTTTCAGAGCTCAAATGTATTGCCATTATTCATCCTCCCTTAATTCTCACGGATTAAGCTGATGCATGCCGGTGCTTCACACCTCCATAAAAAGCAGTTGCAAAATAAGCAATAAAAAACTACTTTAGCAGCCACCAGGCTGGCTCAAAAGATATTAAAGCGTAAGTGCGCAAAGAAATACGTAAAGATAATTATTGGGAATGGAACATCAAAATTTGAATTATTAGCTTATTGTTACCACGGAGCCACGGAGAGCATAGAGAATAAAATATTCATAATCTGTCATTTACAAGTAGAATCATCATGCAAACACAAAAATCTATAATTGTTGATAAATTTCAATTGTGAATATATAAAATCACAAATAGTGTCTATGGTTATCGAACAATTTGCACAACTGAAAAAGGAATAGAACCGAGCTCATCTCCATGCTCTCTATGTCGTGGTAAATAAATATCAATCATAGAGTATCGGACTCAATTTTAAAATTCAGAATCTTGTATGGCGCCCCAAAAAAAGGCTTAACCAAAATAATTCACTTTGGTGTAACTAAATGATTGATCGCAAATTGATGCTCATTCTTTAAACGACTAACGCATCCGCGACAACTTCCGCCACGGATTTCACTTCAACACCTAATTTATAGGTGTGGTTCAGTTGAACTAATTGATCCACACAGTTATGGCAAGGAGTAATTACAACCTGCGCACCGGTAGCTTTGATCTGATCGGCTTTAATTTTACCGGCGGAAATGCGACGTTCGTTGTATTCGCTCATTGCCAACATGCCGCCGCCACCACCGCAACAGAAATTATCGTTGCCATAAGGTTCCATCTCGATCAATTCGGGAACAGCACTTCTTACAACGAAACGCAAACTGTTAAAAAGCCCGCCGTTGCGTGTCAGGTTACAAGGATCATGAATGGTATATTTCTTAGTATTCAGACTTTTATCCAATTTTATTTTGTCAGATTTGATATACTCTTCGATCAGTTCCACCAACGTTGTCATGCTAAAGTCGGGTTTTTGTTTCATGTAGTTAGGTGATTCCCAACGCAAAGCCCGTGATCCATGGCCGCATTCTCCCAAGACCAACAATTTGGAATCCAGTCTTTCAACCTCATCGAACATATTTTTGGCGATCGTCCGTGCTTCATCGTCATTGCCGGAAAAGTAACCGTAGTTGGTGACATCATACATTTTGCTGGATAGCGTCCAGCTTGCTTGGGCTGCATAGAAGATTTTCGCTGCCGCCGTAATGGATAGCGGGAAGAATTTCGGTTCCCTGGGATTGAGCGTATAAAGGATCTCCTTGCCGGATTCGTTCAGCGGGATCCGCGCATTCTCGTCGCCCATCTCATCTTGGAGCTCTTCCTCCATCCACTGGATCGTATCCACAAACTCATCCTCTGCTATCCCCATATTGTTTCCGGTGTTAACTGCCGCATCTACAGTAGCTTGCAATGTTGCCGGTACATATCCCATCGCAGCCAGCATTCGCCGTCCGGTTTTCACCACAAAGGGAATGTCTACTCCGATAGAGCAGTGTTTCACGCATCTCCCGCACATCGTGCAAGCGCCAAACAGTTGATCCACCATCATGGCGATCATCTCTTCGTCCAACTCTTTCGCATTTACCAGCCCCGGGGCAACACGTCCAACGAAAGTGCAATATTTCCGATAGATTGAAGCCACTAAATCCACCTTCTTGCCTGGCATAAATTCCGGCTTACGGTCAGTGAGCCAAAAAAGACAACTCGTTTGGCACAGCCCGCAATGCACGCAGGAATTGAGATGTGTAATTAATTTGCTGTCAGTATGTTTTGTCAGGATATCAATAGCTGGTCTTATCTTATCCGATACTTTCCTACTCATAGATTTTTGGTTTTAAAACGAAGGGACAAAGATACCATAAAAGGGCGAAAATGAATTGAAATTTGTCTTTGATCCATAAAAAACGATGGAAAAACAGTTGCAGAATTATATTTCATACTTTTGCATGGTTTTAAAATAGAGTGAAATGATAAGACAATGTGCCATCATATTTGGCTGTTTAGCATTGGGGGAGCTGATTGTTTATCTCACGGGAGTAAAACTACCTTCCAGCATCATAGGGATGTTACTTCTTACCCTCTTTCTTAAATTAGGTTGGATAAAACTGCAATGGGTGCAAAGCATAGCGGATTTCCTGTCTGCAAACCTGAGCTTCTTTTTTATTCCTCCCGGAGTTGCTTTGATGCTATACTTTGATCTGATAGCTGCGGAAATAGTTCCTATCGCTGTCGCTACCATAGTCAGTACAATATTGGTGTTATTTGTTACCGGATGGGTTCATCAGATTGCCCGGAAAAAAATGAAGAAAAATGGGTTATCTCGAAAATAAATTCTTCCTGTTATTTATAACATTCGCCATTTTTGTTATTGCTAAACAGGTGCAAAAGAAAACCGGTTGGGTATTGCTAAACCCGATCTTACTCACAATTGCCACATTAATTGTATTTCTTAAACTAACCGGCATTAGTTACGAAACATACAAAGAGGGGGGCGATCTGATCGAGTTCTGGCTCAAACCTGCTGTCGTGGCACTTGGTGTTCCCTTGTATCTTCAACTTCAACAAATAAAGAAACAACTTATTCCTATTCTTTTATCCCAATTGGCCGGATGTGTCGTAGGTGTAGTATCTGTGGTGCTTATTGCTCATTTATTGGGAGCTAGCCGGGAAGTTGTTTTGTCTTTGGCACCCAAATCGGTGACAACGCCTATTGCCATGGAAATCTCCCAAACGATCGGAGGTATTCCTTCGCTTACAACGGCTGTTGTTGTATGTGTAGGATTGTTCGGTGGTATTGCCGGGTTTCAGTTGATGAAGTTGATGAGAATTAAACAACCGATTTCACAAGGATTGTCTATGGGAACGGCAGCCCATGCCCTGGGAACTTCCACGGCACTGGAGATCAGTAGTAAGTATGGTGCTTACGCCGGGTTGGGGCTTACGTTGAACGGTATGTTGACCGCACTGCTGACACCTACCATTCTCAGAATAATGGGATTTTTATAGTTATAGCACCTTATCAAAACACGCAAATAAAAATGGAATTGCTGCGAAAGAGAAATACGGCGGGAAGTTAATCCATTA
>JAJDJJ010000089.1 GCA_030267125.1 Bacteroidales bacterium OttesenSCG-928-B11 | reverse complement strand
GTAATCGAATCAGATAGATGCCGGATTTTAAATCGGCAATATTAATTTCAAAATAGAGGTCAGTAGCACTTCCCTCGATGAGAATTTGCCCCATCAGATTAATCAATTGGAAATTTTTGAAAGGTACGGTCGTAGCTACTTTTAACATATTTTTCGCCGGATTAGGATATATATTGATTGCATCTTTTGTTACGTATGTATTTATACTATTCGGTTTGAAGTCGATATGAATGGTGTGATCTTTTGTTACATTCTCAAATGTATAAGAATCTGTCGTTGGGAGATTATGAGTTTCGTTGTCGATAATTAATGATGATAAAATCATGTTGTTGTTGTATTCAAAATGGAAGGTCTGATTTTCATTTTCATATACAGCAACAGTCCCTGACGGTACAATATTCCCATTTTCTCCGGCGGATGCTATAATAGTATAACGCTCCAGGGGCGCCGTAGTGAAATCCCCATTTAGGTAAACGGTGTCAATTTCTTCGGGACAGATCGATGTAATTCTTACTTGATAGTTTGTTTCAGGTGTGAGGTTTTGCAAAATATAGCTCGTGTCCGTTGTGGAAATAGTCGTGTAAATGGTGTCCGTCTCTTCTTTGTATTCGAGAATATACGATATTGCATCAATAGAAGGCGACCAAGAAATAGTCGCCGAGCGACCATTTATATCACGGGCGGAGAAGTTGCTCGGGTGATCGCATACAATAGTTGCATAATCAAGAACAATATCATCGATACTGATCGTAATATCAATACTGGTAATTAGACCATAATACCAATAGAGTGCGATATGCGTAGCATTTTCCGGAAGATTGAATACGCGGGAGAAGTCGAAAGAAAAAGAAGACAAGGAGCGGGGTATGACTGCCAAGGGGACAAATGTATTTGTATTTTCTTGATCTCCTCCTGTTAGGCAACCGATGTAAAGCGTACCGGCCAATTCGGAAAATTTGTAATTGAAAGATAAAGTCAATTCGGAAATGGGAACTGCAAATTCAGGGAAGACGGCATATGTATTTTTTCCTGATTTTCCGGTGGCCATTGACAGGCACTGTGTTCCGGAAGATGGGTGATATCCGGGGCCACCTGTTATGATGTGTGGGGCCGGGAGTTTGCTATCTGTTACAGCGTACCAACAAGGAGGCAATATTCCTTCTTGTGAAATAGTCGCATCGGTGGGGTATGAGTCGAAATTTTCACTATGAGGTATAGATCTCGGGGGGCCACAAATTGTGGTAAATGATCTCACTCGGGTGTAGCTACTGGTGTCACCAACACCGCAGTAAGCACGAATGTAGTAATAGTATGTGGTCAGTTCCTGCAAGCCATTCCATTGGAAGGAATTGCTGTTTATAATTTGCTGGAAAGAGCCGTTGCCGGGTGTGAACTCGACGGTGTCATATTCCAATATCCAATATTGCGGAGCTCCAGCTTGTTGCCACTCTATGAGTGCGGAGTTCGCCATAACATTAAATGATGCCGGATTAATAGGAATTGGACAGGAAGGCATTTCAATCAATGATAATTCATCAATACGTATTGAATTCTCTGTTGTGATCGTGAGATACTCTCCCGAACCACTATAATTACTAAGATACGCTTCATACTCTTCAAATACATTAATTGTCTCGGGGTAGATGTATGCAATGGGGGTATTCGTGTAGATGTTTTCCGGATCTGTCATCACGCCAATGATGAGTGGACCTGCGTTTTCATATCTGAATTGCATATTCATCTTTATAGCTAAATTAGCGATAGAAATAGTGTGATCTAAACGTGGTAAAATGGTAAAATAACGGGTCAAATTTGCATGCCCTAACACGAGTGAGGAGATATGAGGGGCGTGATAGTCTTTGGTGAGATATATTGAGCGTCCCCCGTAGCGATCTCCGCCTTTAATACTCCAACAATCGGGTAAGGTTCCTTCGCCAAATCCCCAGTCATCAAATCCCTCTGTATATGGTATGTCATTAATAGTTAATGGCGTACAATGAGTTTGAAAAGGAAGGATATAAGACCATCCGCTGGTATCGCCAGGATGGCATATAGTTCGAACACATAATTCATATTTCGTATTTGGTGTTAATCCGGAGATAGTAGTGGAAGCACTCATTGTGAAAATGGGAGTTGTCGTAATAGAGTTAAATCCTACGGTGTCTACGTAGATTTCATATCCATAAACTTCCGGTATAGAATCCCATTGGATAGATACATTATCTACTCCGATATTGGTAATATTTACATTCGAAGGTGAAAAACAGCATGACAGTGAATCAACGACGACATTATCAACATTAATATGGAGATAAGATAGAGGAGTGGAAATGGTCGATTCATTAACATGGTTGAAGGCAATATATTTCCCTGTTCCATTGTATGATGCAAAAGACACGGTCACGGGAAGCCAAGTCGATATTCTTGAAATAGGAATAACATCCACCACAGTAAAGGTTGAAATGTCGAATGGATCATCTGCCACACCAATTTCAATTTTTTGATCCTGATCATGGGAAAATATATCAAAATGAATACTTAGCTTATTAATATTCAGGCTGCTATCTATTTCAGGGAGTGTCACTGATATTGTGTTGTATTTGGAATTCCTTAGAGATAAAGAAGCGTGTGGGGAAAGTCCAAAATCGTTATCAATAAATATCTCATAGTAATACGGTATGCTTGTATTCAAATTCCAGCAAGGAAGGTTGCCACGAGTATGATCAAAAGATTCGGTAAAAGGAATGTACTTTATTTTACCGCAAGATGTAGTAAATGTAAGTGTAGAGATGGCACTGCTATCATCAGCAGAACACCTCGAAAAACTCTTTATTTTGTATAATGAGCCGAGTTGCAATCCTGAAAGATGAATCATGCTATCTGTCATATAAGGATACTCAATCCAGTCTTCATCACCAGCACACTGATAGGCAAAATACCAGTTATCAGGAGTCCCGTACGGGATGAATTGAATATCAGCAGAGGTGTCTGTTATATTATCCACAATCATATTCATTCGGCTACAACTCACTGGATTACAATCCGAATGAAAGATGATGTCATTTCTTGCGGTTGAAGGGAACCATGTTTCCGAAAGAGGATAAACACCTGCGGTATAATTAGAGATGTCGCTATAGGCAATGATTGATTGATTGAGTAGAGTATAATGTCCCCCGAAAATGGAAGTTGAACTTTGACTACTCCCGGAGTTATCCTCAGTAACCCAAATTAGATTATCAATGCCATTATAATGGAAGAGGGTATCAAAGATGAATGTATTCCAACCGACTGTGCAGTTTAAACTGCCTGAATAGACCAAAGTTAATGAAGCGGTATCCCAATCCGTATAACCTGCAAAAAAATCTTTTTGCGTATGTCCTAAAAATATCCGAATACTATCTTTACCGACAGGTGGATTGCGCTTGCAGTTCAATGAAATACTATGAATTTCCCGGCTTCCATCCATCTCTTCGCTTAGAAAAATTTGTTGTGACAGCGAGTTTTTATACTTACTGTAAACAGGTATTGCAGCCAAATCACTGTCCCCATCCTTGAAAGCCACATCTCCAAAGTTGAAACAAGTTGTTTGAAATTGGGCGTAGGCATAATCGTATTCATCGGAAGAACAAGTGGGTCGCACTCGCACAGTATAGCTTGAGTTTTCCTGCAAGTTGGTTAGGATATACTCTGTGTCTGAGGTGTTCTCTGTGAGCCACTCACTATCATCTTCCGTCTTATACTGCACCGTATATCCCGAGCTATAGGGAACAAAATTATGAGTCCAAGAGAGTTTGATAGACCCGAAGTTGTTATTTGATAATTTAATATTTCTTGCCGGAAAGCAGCGAGCCTCATAATCTACCGTAAAGTTATCGATATAAACAACATTGATGTATGCGGAAGAGCCATACACCCGGAGTGCCGGATATGTTCCGTTTCCTTGATAATTATCAAGATAAATAGCAAAAAACTCCCACGATCCGCCGCTGTTCGGTCTCGCAATAGCAATAGGATCAAAGGTGGTGGTATCATTGGGGTCAGACATCAATCCCACCTCTACTTGACAACCGGTACTTTCCGCCAAACATTCGAAAGTGATCATCAGAGATTGTAAATCTACCTGTTGCGTATCTATGGGAGGAGCCACTGCGACAACCGGATCCCGTAGAAACAGACTGCCCGGTGCACTGACCGAATAGTTAGGGGAAATATGGGTGTGCAAACCGAGTTCCGCATGCATATTCCAACAATTGGGAAAGGAAGAGTCTGTTGTCCCATCATTATCAAAATATTCATAATATGGGATTGCCATGTAATCCCAACAGCCGGTTCTGTAAATGGTCTCGCTCCATTCGGAAAAGGTGCTGTCATTACAGTGAACTCTCATGCGAAATGTATAATACGTATTTCCCAATAATCCTTGGAAAGTATATTCGCTGACAGATGCGGAGAAAATCATTTGTGTCCAATCGCGATCATATTGCGATTTGTATTCCAATTCATAAGTAACATTAGGTGAGGAGAGGTGCGGCCAAGCTATTTTCAAATCACCGTTATTTGCTTCCGTCACGATTATATCCACCGCATGACAGCTGATCGTATCGCATTCCGCTCCTTCTCCAAGCGGGCATCTCTCTGTCGTAAAACGGATGGGAATAGTATCAGAAAATCCGTCATTGTTGCAATTGCCGTACAGTAAAGCCAAGTAGGAGCTATTTTCATTTAACCCTGAAATGAGAAAATAGGGATCCGGCGTAGAGAAAGAGGCGAAAAATAGCGTATCATCTTCAAAAAGATCAATATGAGTTGTGGCCGGAGTTGAGATATCGAATAACGACCAATTCAGTAAGGCAGAATGGCTTGTAATGTTACTGACAGTTATATCAAATGGCGGGTAACACGCAGGCATTTCACGGAGAAGAATGTCATCAACAAAATAGCGTGACCTCCCTCTCGTCTTGAACGCCAAATGTTTTCCCGAGCCTTGATAATCTGCGAAGTGGATGGAGTAATTTTTCCATGTATTTGCATTTTCGGGAAAAATAGTCTGTATAACTTCAAAACCCAAAGGAAAATCAATGTTGTCAACAATGCCAATTTCGATGGGAGTTTCCATATAAGAAACCTTCATGTTGACGGTTAGGACTAAGTCGGAAAAACTAACGGCATCTTCTACCGGAGGTAAAATGGCAATAACAGGTCTGCCATTCACTTCCATGTCGTGTTCATCATAAAAATCGAGAGAATAGGGTGGAGAGAAGTGCTCCGTAGATGAAGTTACCGGATAGATGTAATTATAGATTGAATTGTTGTAGGCTGTGGAGTACTTTCGCCAACACGGAGGAAATTTGTCGCTCGAATAACTATCGAAATTCTCATTATAAGGAAGAACTATCGGGGGGCATTTTGTTGTAAACCGATCTGTAGCCCAATCGCTTTTTGTAATAGTTCCGGAGCATAATGCGCGGATGCGAAATTCATACGTTGTATTCTCATTTAGTCCGGAAATCGTATGCGATGTGGTTGTAAATGTCCCCAGATTATTCCAAATGGCATCTCCTTTTTCTCGATATTCCAATTCGAAAGAGTCGCCATTATTGTTGGAACTCCACACCACATCGACACTATTTGTAGTAGAACTCACGGCTACAAAGTTGGGGGCAAAGCAACCGATAGATACACTACCGCATGCTCCCCAAAATACAATATTAGGACGACTATCAAATGAATAACTCGTTGCAGTTCGCTGAACAGGGGATGTAATTGTGGGATTCGAAAAAATTGCCCCACTAGCAAGAGATAACTCGGATGAGGTATAATGTACTCCAAAAACATGCGCATCATTATCACAAGTTCCTGAATGGTCGTCAAAACAGATGACTAAATTATCTGTGCCATTGTAGATAAATGAACTGTCAAACGTGAAATAATTAAGTCCTTCACGGCAATTTAGATTCCCGCTATAGACTAAAGTAAACGCATTAGCAGAGACCCAATTGTAGTATGGATCAGTGTAAAACTCATTTTGAGTTGTATGTCCTAAATATATTTTCACATTGTTTTTCTTCATCATGTCTCCATAATAGCGATAATCTAATGAGATCCCTTTGATCGTATCTATTCCGGACATTTCGTTTGCGAAAAATATGCTTTGTGATAATGAATAATTAAAATTGTTGTGAATGGGAAGCCAAAAACTATTGGTTTCACCGTAAAGAAATTTTTTTCCTCCGCCATGTAGGCAATCTGTCCTAAATGATAGTTCCAACGTATTGCTTTCGCCATTATCGCAAGAGCCATAAACAGATATATTGTAGAAAGTATTTTCCAATAGATTGACTAGGAAATAGTGCTGGTCATTTGTTGTATAACTTTGAAATGCAGTGCTTCCTTGCTCTTCAACTTCAATCGTGAAAGAGTTGAACAAAGTTGTTGACGGAGCATGCCAAGTGATATATGCCGAAGTGGAAGATACGTGCGTGACCTTCAAATGAAAAATATCATCACAATCTGCGGAGGCCTCCTCGTTGTGGGTATTTGCGGATAGCGGCATAGAAAAGGAAAGAAGTATGATGCTTAAAGAAAGGATGTGATTTTTCATATTTGTTTGTTTTCGGCAAAAATAACAATTAATCACAATTGCAACCTTAACGTTGTTGAGTGAAATTCGATGG
>JAJDJJ010000088.1 GCA_030267125.1 Bacteroidales bacterium OttesenSCG-928-B11 | reverse complement strand
CGAAAAATCTCCCCCCGACTACACGCTATAAAACAGCCATATATTGGCGTGGAATCGCTTCTCGAAATAGAACCAACAGCCGAAAAATAGTAATAAATACAGATAAATAATGGGATTGACCACTACACCAACCGCATTCGAAATCACCAACAAATTAGGTCTTGACGGATTAATATCACCAACTAACCATCAAGGCATAACATTAACCAACCACAACCAAACCTTGAGGGTTCCCCAAATCTTCAAGGTTTGTGCTTGTATGCTCCTATTGCTGTTTACTACAACGGCTATGCTGCAGGCGCAAACAACAGAAACCTGGACAGATGAAAACAACTACGACATTACGTGGTATACCGACAGCACTACGGTAGCAAACTATCATATCTCTACCCCGCAACAATTAGCCGGTTTGGCGGTGCTTGTAAACTGTATGCACGAAAAGACAGCCGTTAGTTTCTCCGACAAAACCGTCACCCTTACCGACGATATCGACCTCAGCGGCAAGCTGTGGACACCGATAGGGGTAGGTAGCTCGTGTTCTTTCTATGGCACCTTCTCGGGCGGCAGCCACACCATCAGCAATATGAAGGTGGATATGACGGTTGATCCGGCTGATTATGCTGGCTTTTTTGGATGTATCAATGCAGGCAGCAAAGTGGAAAACGTGAATGTGCGGGGTGATATAGCCATAACTAACAATCATACCTTCTTTTATACTTATGCCGGTGGCATTGTGGGGTATAGTAACTACGGTACGATTCAAAACTGTAGCTTTATCGGTTCGGTGTCTAGTTCGTCAGATTCAGATTGGATAGCTACAGGAGGGATTGTTGGCCAAGCTGCTGGAGGTAAAGTTTGCAATAACTACGCCCGTGGCATTATAACAGTTACAAAAGGAACAGGACATCGCCTTGGCGGTATTGTAGGTTATTACTCAGGGTACGACGCTTCGTCTTGTATTCAAAACAACTATTTTCAAGGAGAATTTTGTACTGGAACGGCCACGGATTTGTATAAAGGCTGCATTGTAGGACACAATTTCATAGCTCTTATACCCAATATCCAAAACAACTATTGGCAAGTAGACGGCATGACAGATCCACTCGGCTCAAACCCTGATGGAGAAGAAATTAAGAATAATGCTGCTTTTACGGGAACGGACAGTTTTACAGCAGAGGTCTATCTCGGCTCTGCCACATCAGGCACAGGCTACACGAGCATGCTTGAAATATTGAACGCATGGCGAGAGAAACAAACTTCCTACCCCGGGAATTCTATGTTCTTGAATTGGAAAGTAGAAACCGGCATAAACGACAATTATCCTTTCCATACGGAAGCTCCCGAAGCTCCGATCATAATTACTCAACCTAAGGATACTGCATATATAATGAATGAAACGGCAAGTTTCTCAATAACAGCCACTCTTTTGGGTGATGGCGCTCTTTCTTACCAATGGCAGCTCTCAACAAACAACGGTGAAACGTGGAGCGATATACCAGGTGCAACAAGCGCTACTTATGTCTCCGAAACATTAAGTTACAATGATAATAAGAATTTGGTGCGTTGTGTGCTAACCAATACGTCGGAAGGAAAAACCTCTCTGTTATTTTCCAATTCGGCAAGCATGAAAATGAAGAGCTGGACAGATGCTGGGATCTTTGATATCAGCTGGTACACCGAACACTCTTCTGAAAATGAATTTGTGATAACTTCCGCGCAAGAACTCGCCGGCTTGGCCGTATTAGTAAACGGCTTGCACGAATATTCGAACGTTACCTTCTCCGGCAAAACCATCATCCTTGCCGATGACATTAATCTTAGTGGCAAACTTTGGACACCGATAGGGAGAGGCAGTTCGTATTCTTTCCAAGGCACTTTCTCCGGCGGAAATCGCACCATCATCAATATGGTGGTGGATATTACGAGTTCTTCGCATGTATATGCTGGTTTATTTGGGCATATTAATACCAATGGCAAAGTGGAAAATGTGAATGTGGAAGGCGACATAACGGCAACTCTCAGCTCTACTAATCATGTCTATGCCGGCGGCATTGCGGGATATATCTATTCTGGAATTATCCAAAATTGTAGTTATATAGGTACTGTGAGCGGATCTTCTTATCGAGATATTTATGGCGGTGGTATTGTAGGATGTAGCCATTCCGGCACTATCCGAAGTTGCAATACTTCTTGCGCAGTAAAAGTCTCTACTGAGAATCAGTCGTATGCAGGTGGCATTGCAGCATATAACAGGGCAGGCAAAATTTACAACAACTATGGTCGAGGGACATTGAAAACTACCGGGACTCGTACCCACATTGGCGGTATTGCAGGTCTTCACGATGGTAACGAAAGCAATCCTATCCAAAACAACTATTTTGAGGGTACATTTTCTACATCAACTTCGTCTTCGTCTTCGTCTAAAGGAGGCATTGTAGGGTATCTTCCACAATATACTTCTTTCAATATCCAAAATAATTACTGGCAGGTAGCCAATATAACAGCGCCTCTCGGCTCATATAACTCCAGCGCTAAGATCTGCAACAATGTTGCCTTTACAGGCACGGGTACACTACCGAAAACTTATCTCGGCTCTGAAAATACTGGCACAAGCTACACAAGCATGCTCGCCATATTGAATGCGTGGGTGACGATACAAAATCCATCGACAGGCTATCGCACTTGGGATCAATGCACGAGTAAAAATGACGGTCTACCGACATTCACTCCCCTCCACTGGATCGACTACCCCGACTTTTCGTGGTATACAGCAGACGGAACCTCCTACACGATCAGTAGCCCTAACCAATTCGCCGGCTTGTCCGCCATTGTAAACAATTACGGCAATTTGGCTTCTGTGGGCATTGCTTCCGAAACTTTCTCCGGTAAAACCATCACCCTCACCGATGGCATAAACCTCAGCGGCAAGCTTTGGACACCGATAGGGACAAAATCAAACCATTTTGAAGGCACTTTCGCCGGCGCGGAGAAAACAATTCGCAATATGGAGGTGGATATAACGAGTTCCTCGAGTGTTTATGCGGGTCTATTTGGGTATATTGGCGCAGGTGGGAAAGTGGAAAAAGTGAATGTGGAGGGCAATATAAAGGTAACTACGCCTTGGAGTGTTTTTGTCGGTGGTATTGCGGGACATAATGAGTCCATCATTCAGAATTGTAGCTATATCGGCAATATAACCAACTCTTCTTCTGCTATTTCTTGTTCTGGTGGTATCGCGGGACATAATGAGCCCGGGACGATCCGGAATTGTAGCTATATCGGTGATATGGCCTGCCGTGCTACTTCTACTATTGTTGCCGGCGGTATCACGGGATATAATTATATGGGAAAAATCAATAACAACTACGCTCGCAGTACAATAAAAATATTCGAAAAAATATCCAGCGAAGCGAGCCTATCCATTGGCGGCATCATAGGCGATAACTACGGAGAAGTTCAAAACAACTATTTTGAAGGATCCTTGCCAACCAAAGCGGAATACTACAGTGGCTTTACAGAAAACTACGGTGGCATTGTGGGATATAACAATCATGTTATCGCTCCTCTCCAAAACAACTACTGGAAAGCAGACGCCATAACGAGCCCTATTGACAGAGGCACCACCGCTGACAACATCATCGGCAACAATAGAGCCTTTACGGATAAGGATTCATTGCCGAAAACTTATCTCGGCGCTGAAAATACTGGCACAAGCTACACAAGCATGCTCGCCATATTGAACGCGTGGCAAAACACACAAACCGATTACCCCGGTAATTCTATGTATATGAGCTGGAAAACAGAAACCGACAAAAACAATGGTTATCCAATGCATACAGCATCATTGGGAGTTCCGGTTATACTTACTCATCCGAAAGATACGGCATATAAAATGGATGAAATCGTGAGTTTCTCAATCACCGCTACATCAGATCTAGGCACACTGAGCTATCAATGGCAGCTCTCAACAGATAATGGCGCAACATGGAACAACATAACAGGTGCAACAACGAATGTTTATACAACGGGGACATTAAATTATACCCATAGTGGGAATTTAGTTTCCTGCGCGGCAATCCATACATTAGATGGGAAAGTTTCCATAACATACTCCAATCCGGCAAAAATGCAAATGGAGACATGGACAGACCCCGGTAATTTTAATATCACTTGGTACACCGACAATCTTTCAGAAACTACTTTTGAGATAACCACTGCGCAACAACTCGCCGGCTTGTCGGTGCTTGTAAACGGCATGCACGGAAATCAGCCCATTAACTTCTACAATAAAACCATCACCCTTTCCGCCGATATTAACCTCTGCGGCAAACTGTGGACTCCGATAGGAATAGATAACAACTGGCATCCTTTCCAAGGCGCCTTCTCCGGCGGAAATCGCACCATCAGCAATATGGAGGTGAATATAAAGAGATCTTCGACTGTTTATGCAGGTCTGTTTGGGTATATTGACGCAGGTGGTAAAGTGGAAAATGTGAATGTGGAAGGCAATATAACGGCAGCTACGATTTCTAAAAATATTTATGCCGGCGGTATTGTGGGATATGATAGCTCCGGCACTATTAATAATTGTAGCTATATCGGTAATGTGAGCGCCTCTTCTCCTTCTTATTATCTTCCTTTTTCTTCTGTTTATGCCGGTGGCATCGCGGGAGGTAATGATTCCGGCATTATTCAGAATTGTAGCTATATCGGTAACGTAACCTGCACTACCCCTTCTTCTTATTATGATTCTTATTCTTATGCTCATCTCGGTGGTATCGTGGGAGATAATTATAACGGAAAAATCTACAATAACTACGCTTGCGGTACAGTAATAGATCCCGACGAATATGACTATTATATAGGCGGTATTGTAGGTTCTCACAGCGGAGATGCAAGCTGCCCTATCCAAAACAACTATTTTAAAGGAAGCATTTCGCCGAGCCAATCGATTTGCCGTTCTGGCATTGTGGGATATAACCATAGCCCTTCCGCTTCTATCCAAAACAACTACTGGCAGGCAAACCATATAAAGGAGCCTATCTGTAGAACTTATATCACCGGCGATAACATCGCCAACAATAAAGCCTTTACGGATAAGGGGACATTGCCGCCTACTTATCTCGCCACCGGCACATCAGGCGACG
This sequence comes from Bacteroidales bacterium OttesenSCG-928-B11, assembly GCA_030267125.1. Classification (GTDB taxonomy): domain Bacteria; phylum Bacteroidota; class Bacteroidia; order Bacteroidales; family WCHB1-69; genus JAGVVH01. The sequence continues at coordinate 1,536 of JAJDJJ010000088.1, read as the reverse complement.
ATAGCTACACGAGCATGCTCGCCATATTAAACGCATGGGTGGCGGCACAGACCACGCCTGAAACCTATAACACTTGGTATCAACGTGAGAGTAGAAATGACGGTCTGCCGACATTCACTCCCCTCCACTGGATCGATTACCCCGACTTTTCGTGGTATACCTCCAGTGAAACCTCCTACACGATCAGCACTCCCAACCAATTGGCCGGCTTGGCCGCCATTGTAAACAACTACGGTAATTTGGCTTCTGCGGGTATTACTTCCGAAACCTTCTCCGGCAAAACCATTACCCTCGCCAATGACATAAACCTCATCGGCAAGCTTTGGACACCGATAGGGACAGACTTAAACCGTTTCAATGGCACCTTCTCCGGCGCAGAGAAAACGATTCGCAATATGGAGGTGGATATAACTGCTAATACTATCTCTGCCGGCTTATTTGCCTATATCGAAACAGGTGGAGTAGTGGAAAAACTGCATGTCCAGGGGAATGTAGATGTTTCCACAGTTTCTAATTCCTATGCGGGCGGTATCGTGGGACTTAGTCTTGGAATTATCCAAAATTGTAGCTTTACCGGTAATACAAGCGCTTATGGAGTTTATTGGACGTATGCCGGCGGCATTGCAGGGTATAACAATGACTCCGGAATAATTCAAAATTGTAGTTTTTATAAAGGTCGTATTACTTCCACATCTTCGATTTCTTATTCTTGCGCCGGCGGCATTGTAGGACGAAATAATAATTCCGGAATAATTCGAAATTGTACAGTTTCCGAAGGGAATATCTCTTCCAATTTTAGTTTTTATTCTGCTTATATCGGCGGTATCGTGGGATACAACAATAACGGAAGCATATATAACAATTATGCAAGAGGATGTGTGATAACTCCTATTGAAAAACTACGTGCGGGTGGTATTGCAGGCTGTCATAGCGGAGATACTACATATCCTATCCAAAACAATTACTTTGAAGGCACTATTTCTACTGTATCAAACAGCGGTATTGGTGGTGTTGTGGGGTATAACAAAACTGATAGTGCCGCAATTCGAAACAACTACTGGAAAGAGAGCAATGGATCTGTAGTTGCTATTGGCGGAAGTAGTAATACCACCGGAAGCAACATCAAAAATAATACCGACTTTAGGGAAACGACAATTTTGAACGACAGTATCAGCGCCGGTGATTACAGAGGGAAAGATATGCTCAAAGCGCTTGTAGCCGGCGCAAAAGCAATGAATATTGCTGTAAATAAAACCACCCTCTTCAGCTGGGAAATAGAATCCAGTACAAACAATGGCTATCCTGCACACAGACTTTTCGGCACCGACACGACATTGAGTGCGCTTGCCGTCAATCCGGAAACACTTGATCCTGCTTTTGCTTCGGAAAACCATAACTATGATGTAACCGTTGGGCATGATGTGGGGGAGATCGCGATCACTGCTGTCGCAACCGACACCAATGCCACAATTACAGGTGCAGGGAGTAAAACTCTTGGCTTCGGAACAAATAGTTTCAATATTGTTGTAACAGCGG
>JAJDJJ010000087.1 GCA_030267125.1 Bacteroidales bacterium OttesenSCG-928-B11 | reverse complement strand
AGTAAGGGCTTTAATCGTCCTTATTCTATTTAGTGAGGAGAGAAATTGAAAGTTTTTTAAGGGGAAACTACACCTTTTTCTTTTTCACTATTTGAAATCCTCGTCCTTAATTGGGCGGGGATTTTTTCATGACCCAATTTTTTAGGGGGTTATAAAGTGAAAAAATCACAAAACAGGTAAAACGGACTTGGGCTTCATAGACCGGACAATTTGACCTGTTCCTTGCAAACAAACATATCTGAAATGTATGCAGAAGCTGAAAACAGTATACAAAAACAACCCGTTTTTTCGAGATTAATAATTGTTCCTAAAATATTATAGTCACAATTGTTCCCTTTTTTTCTTCCGAATCAATGTGATATCGCACTTTATTTCTATCTAAAATTCTTAAAGCCAGCGAAAGTCCGATACCACTTCCTTGTATCGTGTTGGTGTTATCGGCTCTATAAAAAGGCTTGCTGATATGGAGCAGTTGCTCCCGCGGAATACCGATACCTTTATCCGTGATGGTTAGACAAAGGGAGTCGACTTCCTTTCGAAGAGATATTTCCACATTATCTTTTTCCGAATATTTGACCGCATTTTCAATCAAGTTGAATAGGGCGATAAGGAGTTGTGTGTGTTCAACATCTACAAGCATTAAGGATTCATCTTCGGGTGATATATCAATGTTTACCAATATTTTTGATGACGGGTAAATATCTTTCAGTTTGTTTATTATCGTCCAAATCAATTCATCAATACGAGTTTGCATTATCTCTTTTTCATCTTTTCGCAGATCGGAAACCACAATGAGGGTGTCCAATATCTCTTCCATTTGAAAGATTTGTCGCATAAGTTTTTCTGACAATTGATGGTACTCTTCAGGGGAGCGATCTTTTATTGAGAACACATCCAAATTGCCAAGCATGGAAGCAAGTGGTGTTTTAAATTCGTGGGAAACATACCTGACAAAGTTTTTTTGGATGACGACTGTTTCGGATATCTTCGCCAAGAGGTTGTTGAAAGTATCTATAAGGTCTTGCAGTTCATCGTTGGTTTGCGGCGATTTTATTTGGATATCCAAATTGTTGGTTGAGATATTGTTCACTTCGGTGATGGTTTTGCTGAACGGTCGATAAGCGATTTGGGCAACCCACCGGCTCAGCAAGATAATAACGACTACCCCGACAAGAAACAGCGGGAACAATATCCACAACAAACGACTGGCTTGCTCTGTCAATAGTTCTTTGTTTTCTTTGGCTATAACAACAAAATCGCCTTGATTATCGACATAAAAAATCCCATAACAGAGGTACTCGGAAGTGGCGAACGCATGGCGGTTGCTTTGGCGTATCTTCTCCAAAACAGAAAGTGGCACATCAAACGTTTGTGTTCCATAGGCTGCCTCATTCTTTAAGTTATAAATAACATAGGCCGATTCGGATACTATTTCCTCAAATTGCGCTCTTATTTTATCGAACTCGCTAGTACTCAATTCGTCTTCTTCCAAATAGAACAAGGCCGATATCCGCGCTGTTTTCTCCAGATCACGGTAGATCGTCCGCTCGACATTCCTGTAATACAATCCGTATATCAGAACAGATATGACGGCAAAGACAATACCAAATGCCAAGGAACAGAAAAGGCTCAATCGGGTTTTAACTTTCATCGGATTCTATCATATAACCGCGGCCCTTGATGGTCTTAATCATCGAGTCGCTTCCCGTATCAATCTTATGTCTCAGGTAAGAGATATAAACATCTACCACATTGGTATTTGTATCGTAGTTCAGCCCCCACACAGAGTCAAGCAGCTGCGTGCGGGACAACACTTTATTCTTGTTTTCCATCAACATCTTAAGGAGTTTAAATTCCTGTATCGTCAGTTTTATTTCCACTCCTCCTCTTTCTACTCTATGCTTATCAATATTTATTTTCAGGTCGCCACACTCCAAAATTTCAGATGCGGCGTCGTACTGTAAGTTTGCTCTGCGGGTCAAGGCATTAATGTGGGCGATAAGTTCTTTCAGCAAAAAAGGCTTGGTCAGATAACCGTCGGCGCCGTAATCAAGTGCCTTTATCTTGTCGCCGGGTTCGCCTAAAGCGCTAACTACCAAGACAGGTGTGTGTATTTTTTTATACCGGATGTATTGCAACAGTTCAATTCCGTCAATGCCGGGCAACATAATATCCAACAGAATCAAATCCCACTGTCTGCTATTGATAAGGTCGCGGGCTTTCACTCCATTGTCTGCCAAGACCACCGAGAAGCCACTTTCTTCTAATCCTTTCAGGACAAATTCGCTGATACGGCTGTTGTCCTCCACTAATAATAATTCCATAAACCTGATATTGAGGCGTAAAAATAATCATTTTCCTTTCACCCGTTTATCCTTTTTATAGGCAAAGTAAAATATCTGCGGCAGTACCGTAAACGACAACACCATGCAGATTATTACGCCACCGACGATGGTAATGGCAAACGATTTCTGCACCTCCGAACCCATCCCTGTTGATAAGGCGGCCGGCAAAAGTCCGAATGAACCCATCAGGGCAATCATCAATATCGGGCGGATACGTTCCTTGACGGCTTTATCAATTCCGATGCGGAGATTATGTGTCTGTTGCATCCGTTGTTTCATCAGACTAATAAGTAGAATGCTATTAATTACCGAAATACCGAGCAGAACGATAAAACCTACCCCAGCTGAAATACCGAATATCGTTCCCGTCACCCAAAGTGAAACAAACCCTCCGATGAAAGCAAATAATACGGACGAAGAAGCAAGGAGAGTATCTTTTACGGTTCCAAAGTTCAAGTACAGTAGGAATAAAATCAAAGCAAGGACCATCGGGATAACCGTCATCAGTCGTTTGGAGGCACGTTGCTGGCTTTCAAATTCGCCTGCCCATTCCATCTTGTTTCCCGCGCCGAGCCGGACAGACTTGCCGACTTTCTGTTGTGCTTCGGCGATGGTGGAGCCCAAGTCGCGGTCACGGATACTGAATCCTATGCTCACGTAGCGGCTGCTTCCCTCTCTATAAATAAAAGCAGGGCCTGTGATGAACGATATATCCGCGATTTCCTTTAAGGGAACCTGCTTGCCGTCCATCGTTGGGATCAGGATATTGGCAATCCGTTCCTCATCCTTGCGAAACTCTTTCTGGAAACGGATGACAATATCGAACGTTCGTTCATTTTCATAGAAGCTACTTGCCGATTTGCCGCCGATAGCCATTTCAACAACCGCTTGCGCTTCTTGCATGGAAACGGCATAACGGGCCATCTTCGACTCTTCCAGCTTTATTTGTAACTCGGGCAAACCAATGCTGCGGAAGACATTCACATCTTCAATCCCGCGAATGTCTTTTATCACATTAGCCGTTTGATCCGCCAAATCTTCCAATTCTGCCAAATCATTCCCAAAGATCTTGATGACCAACGCACTTTTTACACCGGCTACGTATTCTTCCACATTATCTTGAATGGGCTGACTGAATGCAAGAACGATACCCGGATAACTATCGAAAACCGACTGCATCTCTTGAATAATATCCTCTTTTGACACTTTTCGTTTCCACTCTTTTTCGGGTTTTAGTTCCACATGAAACTCAATATTGAAGAAACCCGTCGCATCGGTTCCGTCATTCGGACGACCGGTTTGTGTGAGTATAAATTCTATCTCGTCAAACTCTTGCAAACGTTGCTTCATTTCCTGGGTAAGTCGCACCGATTCGTCGAGGTTAACGCTATTGGGAAGCGTGGCACGGATATAAATCGCTCCTTCATTCATATTCGGGATAAACTCCGTGCCCCAAAAACTAAAACGGCACAAGCAAACCGCGATAAGACAGACAAAACCGACAAGAACCGCCTTACGGTGTCGCGCCGAGGCTTCATAAAGCCAATATATCTTGGAGATAAAGAAATCTGCAACCCTGTTCTTTTTTTTCTTTATCGGTTTATTCAACAACATTTTGCACATTACAGGCACGTATGTAAGCGATAGAATTAGCGAGCCAAGCAAAGCATATACCAATGTGAATGCAAGCGGCTTGAACATTTTACCTTCTACTTTCTCGAAAGAAAAGATAGGAATCAAGGCCACAATCAGAATGATCTGAGCAAAAAAGATATGTGTGGCAACATTACCCGCGCTTTTTTTGATTAATCCACCTTTACTTGATGTAGTGAAACGGAATCCCAACTCTTCGGATCGTTTGCTCATAGCGACATATACCGATTCCACGATAACGAGTGTGCCTTCGAGAAGCAGTCCGAAATCGAGCGCCCCCATCGAGATTAGGTTAGCGGGAAGTCCTTGTATGCGCAACATAATGACGGCAAAGAGAAAGGAGAGCGGAATGACTGTCGCCACGATAAGTGTTGTTCGCCAATTCAGCAAGAATATAAACACAATGAGTGAAACCAACAGCACACCTTCTATCATATTCTTCATCACAGTATTCAAAGTGTTGTTTACAAGTTTCTCTCTATCCATGAACGGCTCTATGCGAACATTTTCGGGAAGAATACGTTCGTTTAGTTCGGTTATCTTCGCTTTCAGATTCGTGATAACTTCACTTGGATTCTGTCCGCGCAGCATGATCACAATGCCTTGTACCACGTCGTTTTCATCGTTCAACCCAACTTGTCCAAGTCGAGGTTTCGACGAAACACTCACTTCTGCTACTTGTTTCACACGAATCGGCGTGCTCCCTTTTACCTCAATCAGTATGTTTTCAATATCCTCAACGCTTTCAAGCAAACCGATGCCACGCACCACATAAGCCTGGCTTCCCTTCTGGATCATATCACCACCCACATTGATGTTGCTGTTGGAAACCGCTTCATAGACTTGCAATGGTGAAAGTTCATAGTTTTGCAACTCAACAGGATTTACTTTTATCTCATACATTTTCTCTTCTCCGCCAAAAGTCGCAATCGTGGCAACGCCGGGTACGGAAAGCAACTCGCGTTGCACTACCCATTCATTTATCGCCGACACTTCACGAATCGGCAACTCGCTTCTTACTATGTAACGGAATATTTCACCCGTCGCCCCTGAAGGCGGTTCAATGGAAAGTTCTGCGCCATCGGGCAAGTCAATATCCTGCATACGGTTCGAAGCATATTGCTGTGCATAGAAATCATCCACGCCATCCTCAAAGAGCACTGTCACCACAGAAAGGCCAAACAGGGAAGTGGAACGCACCTCCGTTTTTCGAGGAATAGTATTGAGTTGCTGCATGATAGGCATAGTCACAAACTTCTCCATCTCTTCGGCGCTCCGTCCTGCCCATTGCGCAATAATCTGGACACGGGTATTGGTTACATCGGGATAAGCCTCAATTGGCGTACTCTTGAAACATGCGATACCACTTATCAATAGAATTACGGTAAGAAAGATCACCAGAACGTGGTTCTGTAGCGAAAAAGCGATTATCTTTTCAACGAATTTGTGCATAAACTAATAATTGATTCTTTATTACTATGTTCTCTCCTTCAATCAATCCCGATTCGATGTACGTAGTGCCGTTTACGCGACTATGCAGCTTCACTTCGCGAACCTCAAACTCATCCTTTGCTTTATCAATCACCACATAATAGCGGTTATTGTCAAAAACCAAGGCTTCGGAAGGGACCGCGACCATTTGCTCGTCAGACCTATTTTTTATTCTTATCACTGCCGACATTTCGGGTTTGAAAAACAGATCTTTATTATCCATCAGGATACGCGCTTTCAATATCCGTTCGTCTTTATCGAACACATTCGAAAGATGATCTATCTTACCATTAAATGTTTTATCGGGATAAGAGAGCAGCTCAATCTCTGCATCCATGCCTTCGCGCACCGCAACCAAATCCTTGGCATAGACATTGGCGATAATCCAAACCGAACTGAGATCGGCAATCGTAAACGCGGGTTCTCCATCTCCCGACAGTGTGCTTCCTGAAGAGATATTGCGTTCGACAATATATCCGCTCATCGGTGCAACAACCGAGAACGTATTTGAACCGGCATTGTATTGATAAAAAGACATATCCGTTTGGATGCGTTTCAATCCCGCACGCGATTGACTGATTTTTGCCTGTGCTTCAAGCAGTTCGCGCTCCGAAAGCATGTTGTCGCCAAATAGTGTTTGCGCAGCCTTCAGTTCACGTTCTGCAATCTTCACTTCGGCTTGCAGCGAAATCTCTTCGGCTTGCCATGAACTCAACTCCGTACTTCGAAGGTCGAACAATCGTTGTCCTGCCGTTACTTTATCGCCTGTCGAAAAGTAAACGCGATCTACAATCCCCGTTGTCAAGGGAACATATTTGATAATCTTGTCGGGATTATATTCAACTTTCCCGGCTAAGGTCAACTCTTCTTCCTTATTCTTCAAGACGGCTTTCGTTGTTGTTGCATCAAGAGAGTGGTTCCGAGTCACTTCCTCCGGCTTATCCCCTCTTGAACAGGAGATTAAAAGAGCGAAACCGAACAGAGCTCCCCATGTTTTTAGATTACTTGTTTTTGTCATAGCTTATTTTATTTCAGTACCAACTGTATATTGTAATTCTTCGAACCGCACATCGACATTTCGCTTTGCCGCAAGTATGGTTTGCTTGCTGGCACGGTAAGACTCCATGAAGTCTATATACTCGAACATGCTTATATTCTTGTTTAATAGATTTTTAGCGTATACCTTCAAAGCCTCGTCAAGTTCTGTTTGTAAGCTTTCATCATGAATTTTCTTATAGAAATCATAGGCATAGGCATAGTTGTCATAAGCTGCGGCAACTTCATGACGAACAATGTTCTGTTGTTGCTGTTCCCTATACCGGCTTTGTTCTATACCCAACTTTG
>JAJDJJ010000086.1 GCA_030267125.1 Bacteroidales bacterium OttesenSCG-928-B11 | reverse complement strand
AATTTTGAAAGCAAATCACAACTATTGCGTGAAAAATGACCTATCGTTGTGGTTGTCAAAGAACGGCAAAGATATAATTTTGAAAGCAAATCACAACCCTGTCAGATAAACACAACAGATAATCCGGTTGTCAAAGAACGGCAAAGATATAATTTTGAAAGCAAATCACAACCGGAGTAGGTATGACGGCACGGCTTCCGCGTCAAAATTTTTTAAACAGTTGTCTCCTTATTTGTACGATCCATTCCTGATTTCTGTTTTATTTGCCTATCATCCAATTAGTTATTAATAAATTGGCGCAAGTTATTAACATTCAGTTAGTTACAACTATTCGTGTTGTTATTTTTCGTATATTTGCCTTGTTATCAATTAAATAGTTATTTTATGAGTGAAGATATTTTAAAACATTTTAGCACATTGGAGGACACTCGAGTGCAAGGCAGAACCCTTCATCCAATGAAAAACATCGTGTTTATTACTTTAGTGGGTGCGATATGCGGAATCACCTCGTGGGAAGATATTTATTACTTTGCCAAAGAGAGAAAGTTTTTTTTTGAAAAGTATTTGGATCTTACCAACGGCATCCCAAGCGAGGATACGTTACGCCGTTTCTTTCAAAACCTAAATCCGGAATCATTTCAAGAGCATTTCACGAAATGGGCGAAATCGATTACCAAAGACGTTGATTGTAAAACTATTAGCTTGGACGGGAAAAGGATATGCACGGCATCCAACATGAACAGCGAAAATCCCATACACATCGTAAGCGCTTGGTTGAGCGAGAAGCAGATTGTCCTTGGACAAGTGAAAACAGGGGAAAAGTCAAATGAGATAACAGCCATCCCGGAACTGCTTAAAGCATTAGACATCAAAGGGAGCATGATCACTATTGATGCCATGGGGTGTCAAACAGATATCGCCAAGCAAATAGCAAGCTCGGAAGCGGATTATTTATTAGCTGTAAAAGGAAATCAACCCACCTTGTACGAAGATGTCATCAGAACATTTAAACAGCATGTCCCTTGTCACGGGAAAGAGACTTTGGAACTGGGGCACGGCAGGATTGAGCAGCGGAAATGCTTGTTTACAAGCAATTTGTCATTTATTCGTGATCCCGAGAAATGGGAGGGGATTGCCGGAATTGTGAAGGCTGAATCCACACAAATCAATAAAAAAACGGGAAAAGAGAGCAAGGAGGTTAGATATTTTATAACCTCCTCAACGAATCAGGATAAGGCTTTGGCTGCCGTGAGAAAACATTGGGGAATTGAAAGCATGCATTGGATATTGGATGTTCAACTGGGAGAGGATGCCAGTTTGAAACGGGTTGACCATTCGGCTGAAAACTTTAATGTTATCAGAAAAATAGTCGTGAACTTGATGAAAGAAGATGGGTATGACCATTCAGTGAAAAAAATGTCGATCAAGAGAAAGCAAATAGCGGCGATTATTAACGAGCACTACCTTGAGTACTTGTTAGCGCGTTTGTAAAAAATACCACATTCTTACCAATATAAGTACTTGTTAATCAGCAAGTGCTGTTCCCCCTTTATTTTTCCTTCCAAAAAAATCGAGTTTTTTTTAACTAATTGAATATTTTTTCATCCTCAAATATTTTCCTGTGTTCAAAATAAGTGAGCTACAACAATTTGCTATTTTGGTGCGGAAGCCGTGGCGAGGTTTTTCGAGGGCAAACGTATTAAAATTTCCAAAATATTGCTCATCTTGTGGAAAGTGGGCATGAAATTTTATCGATTTTTTTTTGAGTGAAACAGAGCAATTTCATAGCACTTAAAGGGACTAATTTCCGAGGCTGTCTTTTTAATGATTGTCGGTTTGTTAAATGGATTGATATTTTTTAATGCGTTTGTCCTGTGGATATTTATTATTCTGTTGTTTTTTTCATTACTTTTGCGCCATTACATTTTAATAACCTAAAATTATAAAAACAGAGAAAATAAAACTGTAAAACAGTAACATAAAAAGCGTTAGCTTTTATTCTTGCTTATTGAAACTTAGGAAATTTCAAAGGTACAACAAGAGTAAGGCGAGGACGCTCACGGCAACGTGGGCTTTACTCAATTTATTTGTTGTACAGGTATCCTAAGACCTCAATAAGCAGATAAGAGTTTTAGTCCCACGTTTTTTATTTGCAATGAATCAAAGAAATAATCGCTGTTTGGGGCGGACAGCAAACAAAAACAAATGTTATGAGAAAAATTTTACTTTTTGCGGCAGTATTAATGGCAACGTTTAGTACCGTGGCACAACAGGAACGGTTCAATTTTGAACCGACGCGGAATCATACTCCGCAAATGGAACACAGGGATAACGCCCGGATAGAATCGGAACCTCCACATCCAAAATCCACACTTCCCCACCACTCGCAACGACTTGTGAAAGGCGATTGGTGGGAACCCGACACCATCTTGATTTACAGCACGGTCTCAACAAAAAGATGGATATATCGATATGATGAAAATCTTAGGGTTATAAATGAGTCTAAAGAAGAACTCTCTGCTTCAAATGAATGGATTAAGTATTCTAAGGAATCTTCTTGGGAATATGATGAGTTTGGAAATAGGGTAGTGCAAATTTTGACATCTTATATTGATGGAGAGGTACGTAGTAAGACTAAAATGGAATATGAGTATAACTCTTCCCAAAAATTGATTACCGAGACTTGGCTAAGATGGATCTCCGCAACAAACGTTTGGTCTAACTTGCAAAGAATGCAGTATGAATACAATTCGAATAATGATATGGAGAAATATAATTCGTTTATATGGGAAGATAATGACTGGAAAAATTCCTATCGCACAGAATACACATATAATACCCAACATGAATTAATCTCCTCATTAGCGCAAAGTTGTGTGGATGGGCAATGGATAAATAGTGCTTTTTACAATTACACGTACGATGTTAGCAACAACAAGACATCTGAGTTGTATCAACTTTGGGATAGTACTGGTCAATGGAATAACTCATATTTAATCACCTACACTTATGATGCTAACAACAACCTTCTAACACAACAATATAAAAATTGGGAATGGCATAATAATCAACTCACAACCAATGCATACAATAATAATAATGAATTAATTTCAAAAACAAATATATATTACTCTGATACAATATGGAGCGCTTCCAGTCGTGAAATTTGGGAGTATGACCAAGAGGGTCGGAATACGATATATACTAAAATGAGTGGTATTAATAGTGGCACAGAATGGAGGGTTGAGCGTATTCACACCTATATGTATGATGGAGAAGAAAACTTAATAAGCGACTTAGAACAAGGCGATAATGACTATAATATTTCATTCACCACCTATACTTACGATAGCCAGAATAATCGTACTGGCTCAAAAATTCAAAAATGGGAATGGGTAATGATAGATGATGTAGAAGGGCATAGTACATGGGTTGATGCGTATCAATTTCTTGACACGTATGATGAACATGGAAATTGCATCTTGGGAACTGCTGAAAAATGGAACAGTGAAAACGAAACTTGGGAAGCAACCGATGATCACTATCTTATGTTCCATTATAATAACAACAATAGTGAATTAGACCCGATGGAAACTTGTTATAAGTTTATAGTTTCCTATACAACCACACAGCCTAATTCTATTCCGGAAATGAAAACTATAAATATCTCCCTCTTCCCCAATCCCGCCCAATCTACCATTACTATCTCCACAACGGAGACCATCCGCAATATCGAACTTTACAACCTCTCCGGACAACTGTTGGGAACGTATAACCAAACCGTTATCAATGTTTCCCACCTCCCGGCAGGCGTTTACTTCGTGAAGATTACCATGGAGAACGGAAGCGTGACGAGGAAAGTGGTGAAGGGTTGAGAATTAGGAATTGGTTTTCTTCCTCGGTTCATCGTGAATAAAAACATTAAAAACAAAAAACAATGAAAAAATTATTATTAGTTATAACAACAGCCTTGCTGTTTAGCTTGCACACACAAGGCCAAACCATTAGCGGCACTGCCGGCGTTCTCACATGGACTTTAACCGACAGCGTATTAACCATCTCCGGCACAGGAATCATGCCGAATGAAGCTTCGTGGTATGCCATTCCTTGGTATACGCACCGCGAATCTATAACAACAGTGATTATAGAGGATGGGGTGACATCCATTGGAAGCTATGCTTTTGGTGAGTGCAATAACTTAACCACTCTCATTATTTCCAATAGCGTGACTTCCATTGAATACCATGCTTTTTATGAGTGCAGCAGTTTAACTTCCATTACCCTACCCAATAGTGTGACATCTATTGGATGGGGTGCTTTTTCCGAGTGCAGCAATTTAACCAGTATCACTATCCCCAATAGCATGGCATCTATTGAAGGCAATGTTTTTTCCAATTGCAACAGCTTAACCTCTATCTCCCTGCCCAATAGCGTGACTTCCATTGGAAACTATGCTTTTGATGGGTGCAGCAGTTTAATCTCCATTATCCTCTCTAATAACTTGACATCTATCGGATACGACGCTTTTTCCAATTGCAACAGCTTAACCTCTATCACCCTACCCAATAGCTTGACATCTATTGGAGACGGCGCTTTTTCCAATTGCAACAGCTTAACCTCTATCACCCTACCCAATAGCGTGACATCTATTGGAGACTATGCTTTTGGTGGGTGTAGCAGTTTAACTTCCATCACCCTACCCAATAGTGTGACTTCCATTGGCTCCCGTGTTTTTGATGGATGCAACAGCTTAACCTCTATCACCCTACCCAATAGTGTGACATCGATTGATGACTATGCTTTTTCCGGATGCAGCTTAACTTCCATTACCCTACCCAATAGCGTGATTTCCATTGGGGACTATGCTTTTTATGAGTGCAGCAGTTTAACTTCCATTACCCTACCCAATAGTGTGATTTCCATTGGGGACTATGCTTTTTATGAGTGCGACAGTTTAACCTCTATCACCCTACCCAATAGCGTGACATCTATTGGAGGCTATGCTTTTTCCAGGTGCAGCAGTTTGACTTCCATTACCATTTCCAATAGCGTGACATCTATTGAAGTCTATACTTTTTCCATGTGCAGCAGTTTAACTTCCATTACCCTACCCAATAGTGTGACCTCCATTGGTGACTATGCTTTTTCTTGGTGCAGCAGTTTAACATCCATTGCCCTACCCAATAGTGTGACCTCCATTGGCGACTTTGCTTTTTATGAGTGTGACAGTTTAACATCCATTATTCTCTCCAATAGCGTGACATCAATTGGCGACCATGCTTTTTGTATGTGCGACTTAACTACTGTCACCATACCCAATAGCATGACATCTATTGGTTACGCTGCTTTTTCTGGGAACAACAACTTAACTACTGTCTCTATCCCCAATAGTGTGATATCAATTGGAGGCAGCGCTTTTTATGAGTGCAACTTAACTACTGTCTCTATCCCCAATAGCGTGGCATCAATTGGTGCCGCTGTTTTTTTTGGGAATAACAACTTAACGGCCATCAATGTGGTAATCGATAACCCCATTTACTCTTCTGAAGATGGGATACTCTTCAATAAAACAAAAACGACATTGATCACATATCCTCAGGGGAAACAGGCAACGACATACACCATTCCCAACAGTGTAAATATTATTGAACGTTGCGCTTTTTCCAATTGCAGCAACTTATCTGATATCACTCTCCCCGACAGCGGAACTTTCATTGGAGATAATGCTTTTTTCAATTGCAGTAACTTAATCTCCATTGCTATTCCCAATGGCGTGACATCTATTGGAGAATTGGCATTTTACGCTTGCCGTAGTTTAACTTCTATTATCCTCCCCAATAGCGTGACATCTATTGGGAAACAGGCATTTTACGCTTGCACAGGCTTAACCTCCGTGAATATCCCCAATAGTGTAATATCTATTGATGTAATGGCATTTGGCAGTTGTCAATCGCTAAGAGAAGTCAACATCCCTGATAGCGTGACAACCATTCACTGGGAAACATTTTCCGGATGTCGCAGATTAGAGTCTATTACCATAGGCAGTAGCGTGACATCTATTGAACCCAGTGCGTTTTTCCAATGCTATAACCTGCAAAAAATAACCACAAAAAACGAAAATCCTCCCTTGGCTTATAATACTACTTTCACCTGTCCTGATTATTACAATCTTATTGTATATGTGCCGTGTGGTTCGGTTTCCGCCTATCAAGCTGCTACAGGATGGGATATAATCCGTCATATCATAGAGAAGAATTATGAAAACGATTATGCAATAAAAGTTTTATCTAACAATACGGATATTGGAACAGTCGCTCAGTTACAATCCCCTTCTTGCGAAACGGATACTCTCGTTATACAAGCTACTGCCCATGCGCCTCATATATTTACTCAGTGGAGTGATGGCAACACGGATAATCCAAGAACTGTGATTGTAACACAAGACACCTCGTTTACCGCTATATTTACGGCCAGGTGTAGTATAACAGCAACAATTAATGATCCCACAATGGGGCATATAACAGGAGATGGGATTTATATTGTTGACAGTATGGCAACCCTCACCGCCACTCCCAACCCCGGCTATCTCTTTAAAAACTGGACAAGCAACGGCGGAGTAATCTCTAATTTGAACCCATTTACTTTTACAGTGGCTGGTGATACGGTTATTATGGCCCATTTTGAAAAAGATGACACGGGCGTGGAAGATGTTGAATCGCTATTGGCAAATATCTCCCTCTACCCCAATCCTGTCCAATCTACCATTACCATCTCCACAGCGGAGACCATCCGCAATATCGAACTCTACAACCTTTCCGGACAACTACTGGGAACCTATAACCAAATTACCATCAGCGTATCCCATCTCCCGGCGGGTGTTTATTTTGTGAAGATTACCACGGATAGCGGAAGCGTGACGAAGAAGGTGGTGAAGAATTGATTGAGAATGAGATATAATTACAAAAAGTGATCTTCCTGTTCGCGATGTGGATATATTGCAAGAGATATCGAAAATTTATGCGGCAGTCAGTTTCACTATAACCTCTTTTGAGGATGATTTATCTAAGAAACTTGAGCCTACATCATGCCTATGTTTGGCGTGACTTTGCGAGAAGGTTCACGCGACTATTTTTATCACGCTTTAGAGAGTGAATTTCCGAATATGAAAAAGAAATATGAAAGGAAATTCGGTCATCAATACATTTGCAATAGTCCTGATTATTACAAATTGATGAGTTATTTTAACGAATTATGTTCCAAATTAGCAATTAAAACACAAATGCAATTCTACTCTTCGAAAAATAACGGGCAACTATCGCTATCTTTTTGATAGTTTCGGAATGAATACGGAAACATTCGTTTATCCTTATATTAATTTACTCTTTCTTTTCTTACACGGAGTTACAGATAACGCTGAGAGCCGCCGAGATTTCCGGAAGGATATGT
>JAJDJJ010000085.1 GCA_030267125.1 Bacteroidales bacterium OttesenSCG-928-B11 | reverse complement strand
AACGGTTTTCCGAATGTCAACCTATCGCGAGGGGAACTCTCGCTTATCGCACTGCCGTTTCCCGCGCTTAATCGCCTGTCTTGATTTTCGTCGTGAAAAATCAGACTTCCAAAGCATTAGAAATAAAAAAATATAATTCGTTTTGGTATATTTGAGATCCCAATGTTGCATTTTGAAAAATGGACGAGTGGTTGTGAATTTGAGACTCGGTCAGCTTGCAGACATTTTATCGTTGACAAGACACTAGAGCCATGTAGATATGAATGCCCTGACGGGCAAAAAACAAAGGCAATCTGACTATTGATATTACACACTTTCGGTGTGTAATATCCATTGTAATTTTTTTTTTCTATTTCTGTTTATCCGTAATATTTTTTTCTATTTTTGCAGCTGAAATAGAAGTTTTTTGCTACTTCTATATATATACAATATAAAAGAGATGTCAAAAAATAACGGAAACAATAAAATCAAACAATTAAAATAATACATTATGAGATTAAAATCAGACTATTTCAAGGGAACTTATGTGCCCGCAAAAAGAAAGAGTAATCGTTTTACCGCAGCCATTGCTATCTTCTGCTGCATATTGTTAATGCTGCCCGCAATGCTGTCGGCTGGTGAGCATAAGTATACATACGATAGTGGCAGTGACTCATGGAGTTGGTCTCCTGCGTTGCATACGGCATCAGGTGATGTTACTCTTGACCCTGCCGGACAAAATCCTACGGTAACTGGGCTTCTTCCAGCAGGTATAACCTCGTTGACAGTGAACGGGGCTATCACGCTGGGACAGGATATCACAACGACAGGTGCTCAAACCTATGACGGTAACGTTACATTGAACGGGAATTGGGCGCTGTCAGGGGCTAGTATTGCCATAAATGGAACAATTGGCGGAGGAGGCAATGGGCTAGCTTTAACAGGAACAGGCACAACATCAAACATAACGTTAAATGAGGCTACAGGCCTCAATGTGGTGACGATTGACGGTGGACATGCTCATTTCAACTCCGGAACATTTAGAGCAACAACAGTGACTATTACTAATGGCACGGGCGTGACAACATCAGCCGGATCTAGCATTAGTGCCACAAACCTTAACATAACCTTGTCCAGTGGTTCGGTAGGAAAAGCGACTCCGGGTACTGATGGAAACGGAAGCCCCATAACGATCATATCGCCGGTTTATACGGATGTGACAAACTTAACGGTGAGCACGCAATCTACAGACGCAGGGGAGGGGAGTGTCTATATCAATAACAGTTCGGCTGATTTATTAGTGAATATCAACACGAATGGAGATAAGAGCGCTAATGATGCTGCCGTGGTCTCCATAGTAACTACCGGAACTTTGCAAGGCGGCATAGGTGCTACCACACATATAGACGCGATAGCAGCCAATCTGCAAGCGGAAGGCCGCATTGGACTCACAACCAAGATTGGAGCCCTTAATGCAGTGACAACAGGAACAGGCGATATTGTTATTGCAAACAATGAAACAGTACCACTCCTTGTATACTCGGCAGATGCTCGATTTGAAGGCGGTTCCGCATCGGTACAAGGCGACGGGTCAATTAAAGTGGTTGCTTCTGATGGAAAAATTAAGAATGGTACGTCTGATGTCAATATTGTAACACAAGGAGATCTCATGATTCTCGGCGATATTAGAGCACCCGACGCACTGACCCTTCTCTCTAGTGAAGGTAGTATTTATGTGCCCAATAACGCACAGGGTATAGCATTGGGAGCTCTTACCGGTAAAACATTAACGTTAATAGCCAAAGAAAATTTGGGAACAGAAGTAACACCGATTTCATCCTACACGGAAAACCCTGTTACGCTGACCACCGAAAACGGAGAGATACATTTTAAAGAGAACAACAGATTAAGTGTGGCAAACATCCGTGCCGGTATTACCGGCAATCAAAATGCCACGATTACGGTGATCGGTTCCTCAAACCTTTGGTTCCCGAATAGTACATCTAAGATTGCCGCAAAAAAACTTACTCTTGATGTGCAAGGTGGAAACATCTCTTCCGCTAATCCTAGCTATAATGTGATCGTAGCCGACTCGGCGATAATCTCTGCGAAAACCAACATTGGCCCTCTTACGACAACGATAGGACAATACCTCCAAACAGTTACGTTAGATGAAAATGTGGAGACAAAAATTACCAATACGGGAGAGCTAACAGGATTGAATGTGACCACAAACGGCGGTGCGGTAGCTATTACTTATAACAATACTTATACCAACGGTGCATTGGGCTTTAACGCCTCGGAATTAACAGCGACGGGAGCTAATACGGATTTTGTTTTCAAAAACGAAAAGGGAGATGTTGCCATAGGCAATGTGAACGTAAAAAACATAAGTGTCTCAGCCCAAGGAAACATCACGCAAGTGGGTACATTGACCGCAACTAATGCTACGTTGGAATCAATAGACGGTACAGTGGGAACAACCGGCAATCCAATCAGTACAGCTGTCAGCTCTTTAAACCTTATTACGGGTAGCGGCGGAGCCGTGGTTTCTCAAAACGGAACATTTGAACTCACCGGATCAGGCTTAGGAGATATCTCCGTAAATCAAACCGGAGGTGACATGACATTGAATACAATAAATACGCAAGGCGCTGTGAAATTGAACTCTTCCGGTGCTATCACAAGTGCGGGAGACATAGTAAAAAATATCACGTCGACAGGCTTAGACTTAACGGCAGCAGCTACCATTGGAACAGCAACGGCTCCGATTAAAACATCTGTTGCCGGTGACTTTAAAACAATTGCTGACGGAAACATTTACATCGATAATAACGGAAACATCACGTTGACCGCAAACAGCACCAACGGCAATATTGCAATAAATAACATAGGTAATATCAGCGCTGACAAAATCACGACACCTGTAGCTGCGGGAAGTAGTGTTACAATTGATGCGACAGGAACTTTTACTGCTAAAGGAACTGATGAGGGTGCTGAAATAACAACTAATGCGTTAACACTTACAGCAAAGGAAATAGGGACGCAATCAAATTACATTGATGTGGCCATAGCAAATTTGAAGGCTACTTCTACTCGCGGAGGCACTTACATCAATTCATTGAATGACACTCATGTAACTATTGAGTCCGTTGTATCAACAGGAACTGTGGATATCAAGACCGCAGGGGATATGACTTTAAAATCAGTAAGTGCACCGAACCAACAGGTTACCTTAACCGCAAATGGCGGGACTGGTATCATAGTTGCCACGACTCCTCCGGACATCAATGTCGAGGCAAATATTCTTACAATAAATGGTACTGCTGCTGGAGAGTGGGGGACACGGGTGAATATGGTAGTAGGCGGTGGATCGGATATTGAAATTACCAATGCAGGGCCGATACATTTGGAGTCGGTGACTTCCGGTAACATTTCAGCTACAGGAACCATTACTATTGCGGATGGTTCACACACTTTAACAGGGAATCTTGCATTGACTTCCAGCAAAGGTAACATCATTTTCCTGAATACGGACAATACAATTAATGCGGGTGCTAATGAGATCACTCTCAAAGCAACGGGTACTCAATTGGAAGAGGGTGAAACCGGATCTGTGGGTAACATTTTAGTGGGAAATATCACTTCCTCAACCGGCAATATTGTGTTAGAAGCAAGCAAACACATCGGCATCAGTACCCTTACCAGCACTGACGGAAATGTTACTGTACGTTCAACCGGTGGTTTTATTGTCGACCTCAATGGTTCAGCAAATAACATTACGGGAAACAATATCTACCTTTTCGGTAAATTAATCTCTGTAGAGGAGTTAGGTAACGATGTGGCAAAGGCTTTGGCCGATGTAGCTGCTCGGACTGTTTGGGTAAATACTGTAACCAACTCTTTAAAAGATGCCCAAGGTCGTGTTGACACAGAAGAAGAATTAATGGCGACCAACAAAACCAACTATGACAAGGAACTGGAAAATTACAATGCGATAAGCAAAAAAGTGCAAGAGTTGGAAAGAACAGTAAATACGCATCTTAAAAATGTTCAAACAGCGAAAAAAGTATTTGAGACAGCTTCGTATGCAGTGGATGCCCTTGAAATGGGAACTGCGATAGCACAACTAAGCCCATTCGGCGATGGTGGTGCTTCCGTAGCGCTTGCCGCTGTAAAATTAGCATTGTCAACAGCAGAACTTGCTCTTGGGTTTGCTGAAGATGAACTCTCCAAGTCAGAAGATGAATTAGCAGATGAGTTACTGAATTTGAATGCATCAGCCAGCTCTTTACTAACCTATGAGACGGCTTTGGATGGAGCAACTGCACGGTATACTACTGCCGTACTAGAGCAGAATAGATATGCTGATCTTCTTGAAAAAGCAGAAATAGCAGCTCCTGTAAGCGATCAATTGGAAATGTTAGCGAAAGAAGCACAGAAAAGCAAAAATCCGATAGGCACATTGGCACAGCACTTGGGTGTAACTGTTAATAGGTATACGACAGGTACTGTCAATGCAACTGCAGATGGAGGTGGCCATATTTATTTGACATCAGATCAAGACCTTCCTTTGGGAGCTTTAAGAGCAGCGGGTGACGAAACCGTAATCCGCATTGAAGCTGCCCGAAAAGTAGCTCTAACCGCAGCTGTGGAAAGCACGAAAGAGGTTGTATTCTGTGGTAGTACATTAGTTGAAAACAGAGGCGGCTCAATAAAATCGGATCAGTTGTTGATGAATACAGCTGGAAATATCGGAGCCTCTGCTAATAAAATAGCAACCGATATCAATCGCTTGGCTATATCTACAGACGGAGATGCTTACATTAATAATAATAGCGCCACTCCTCACACCTTGTTCATCGATGAACTTTTGTTGGCAAAAGCTTGTGGAACTTCCTCAACTAAGATTACGGGTGTAACAGCGGACGGTACCGTCAATATCACTACTGCTGGCGCACTTCAAGGAACGAATATACCGAGCCACATCACCGCAACTGATGCTGTACTTACCGCAGGCGACGAAATAGGAACCGAATTGATTCCTATCCGCACCGATATTACTATATTGACCGATGCCACTTCAACAGATGGCGGCGATATTCGTATTGACGAAAAAGATGACTTGGAGATTGTAAAGATCAAGACCGCAGCGGATATTTATGTTACGGTGGGCGGCGCTATTATTAATGGTGGAAGTATTAATGTTAATAATGGTGTTACCGGTGATGATTTGATCCTTACTGCTGAAGATGGTATCGGCAAAGCCGGTAATGTAGAGGGTTTCTTGGTAACCAATGTTGCAAACCTGACTGCTACAACCACAGCGGGTGGGATTTACATCTATGAAAGAAATAATATCACGTTGAAGGAGATGAGAGCTCCTGCAACAATATCTGTTATTAGTTATGGTGCGTCAATCACACCACAAAATGTGACAGCGTTCACGGTAGAATTGAATGCGGCTCAAAATATCGTAGGACCAGCTGAAGGTCTCACAGCTACTAATTTGGTTATGAGAACCCATAGCGGAACAATTGGAACAGCAGAGGTACCGCTTACGCCAAATGTAACTCACCTTGCGGCTTCCGCAGGAAAGGATATATTTGTCAATAATTATCCCAACACGTTAACAATCACCGGTCTCGTACCTGCTTGGCCTAGCACTGCTATTAATGGGGTGACTGCTAAGAATGCAGTTGATTTGACTTCTGAAAAAATTATAGGAACAACGCAAACCAATTCGATTAAAGGACCCGAAGTAACCTTACACGCCAATTCAGGCTTGGGAGAAAATGCTTTAGCTCCACTTTGGATAGACGCGGATCATTTGAATGCGGAAACAACCACAGGCGACATCTTCATTAAAGAGTTTGGAGCAAATCTTCCAGGCGTATCCGTAGACTTATTACACACCGGAGCAGGAAGTTTGAATTTTACAGCTGATAATGGCGCGGTAATCAATACGGATTTGGATTTGACCGGCAATGCCCTGTTTGCTACAAATGCGAATAATGACATCAGCGGACCGGCTATTACATTCATGGATACGATCGCACCCAACAACTTCTCTTTCCACGTGAATGGAAATGTGATATTTGACGGTGCAGCTACTTGGGAAGCGAATACCACAGAGTTCTACGGTAACGACACCATGTTTGTAGACGGTTATGCAACGATAAATAAACTATTGGTTATGGCCAGAAGATTTGCCGGTGAACACTACGACATCGTTGTAACTACCCGCGGAGTGACAGGATGCGATGCAGATTATAATTATGAGAATAAAGCAATTTATGACTATGATTTCATCTGTAATAATGTAACAGTACAATATGGTTATTATGGCACCGTTGTTTATGCGCCTGAAAATAAGATCTTGCGTATTTTTGCCACAAATAACTGTACTCCGGAATATGATCGTTTTGATGGAAGTATAGTGTATCAGACCAATGGTATTGAAAGCAATTGTTGGATGATTGAAAACTTGCGAGCTAAGGTTGACGGAGCGTATGTCTATTATGAAGAGAATATGTATCCGGATACAAATACTAATTACAATATCTTTGGTAGATTATATAGCTGGGAGACAGCAACGAATAACGGCACAGACTCTTCCGCTATTTGTCCTGATGGTTGGAGATTGCCGAGTTTGGCAGATGTTCAGGAGTTAATAGACGCATACGATGCGGAGCAACTCAAATCTACCCAATATTGGATGTATGGCGTAGGGAATAATTGGTCGACTTTCGACGCTCTTCCCGGCGGTTATTATGATTCACCGAGCAATAGCTTTATGAAGTTGATGGGTGACGCTTACTTCTGGATTTATGAAGAGGGAGATTTGGGCAAACCAACTGCGAAAGCCCTCCACCTCACATTCAGTTGCGATGATCCTCTTATCATTACCGACTTCCTTAAATCAAACGGCGCAAGCGTTCGTTGTGTGAGAGTAAGTCCTTACACGCCTTAAGATGAAAAGGCGGTAGCAATAAAAAAACGGTTAGGAGTTAATCCTAACCGTTTTTTTTTGTGGCAAACACCCTTCATCCCTCCCCAAACAATGCATTATACATTTTCTTTTTTTCCACCGAGCTATCATCCCTGCGGGATGAAAAGCGCCCCATCACATTTTCATTCCCGTATTGTCTCATCTCTTCTCCTTTTTATGAAAAGGTGACAGCCGGCGTTCCGAGAATGTCCGTAGGACATTCATATCAATAGGGAGCAATTGTAGTGTGAGCATTATTGATAGCGATAGCGAGGATGAATCCCCATTCAATGTGGAGCAAGCGTCGTTGGAAGGCAAATGTCCGTAGGACATTCATATCAATAGGGTGCGATAATAAAATCCCCGTCAGGTAGGGTATTCAAAAATATGCGCTGTTTTTTGCTCAATTTGCGGGATAAAATAATTACAACAAGCTAATTATTAGAATAATATTTGTGATTCTTTATTTTATTTTGGTCGATTTTAAATCATTTCCTATCCATTTTTATTCCCCTCTGTTTCAGAAGAAATCGCCTCTCTCTC
>JAJDJJ010000084.1 GCA_030267125.1 Bacteroidales bacterium OttesenSCG-928-B11 | reverse complement strand
TTTGCTGACCACTTCCCGCGTGGCCTATACAGGATCCAATGAAACGTACTCTTTTAATCTGATGCGAAACCTGTATAAGAAGGATGCTAACGGTGATAATTATAGATTGGGGGAGTTGCACCGCATTGTGAAAAACGCAAGTGGCGGAGCTAGTGATTTATGGAATATGATCTACGTGATGGGCGACCCGTCGCTCCCTCTGGCCATCCCTAAATACGACATCGTAACGGATTCTATCAATGGCGTTTCGGTTTTGGCTTTCAACGATACCGTCAAAGCTTATTCCAAAGTGACCGTCTCCGGAAGAGTTGTGGATGGCAATGGGAACACTTTGCCGGAATTTAATGGGAATATTTACCCTTCGGTATATGATAAATCGCTGACAATAAATACACTCGAAAATGATCCTAATAGTGATTATTTCGAATTTGATGTGCAAAAAAATATACTATTTAAAGGGAATGCCTCTGTGAAGAACGGGTGTTTTGATTTTACGTTTATTGTGCCCAAGGACATTAACTTCAGCTACGGGAACGGGAAGATTAGCTATTATGCAAAAGAATCGGCTGCCGATGCTTCGGGTTATTTCGATGGTTTTATACTGGGCGGAATCGATGAAAACGGTCTTAGGGATTCAATTGGGCCGGAGGTGGAGGTTTTTCTCAACGACTTCAATTTCGTCAATCACGGGACGGTAGATCCGAATCCGATCTTGATTTTACGATTGACCGACGACTACGGGATCAATACGACCGGCAATGGAATCGGGCACGATATTGTGGCCGTTTTGGATGAGGCCACGGAATCACCCATCACGCTGAATGATTACTACGAAGCTGTACAAGACAGCTATAACTGCGGTGTTGTGCGCTATCCGTTGAAAGACTTAGCGCCCGGAAAGCACACGTTGAAATGCAGGGCATGGGACATCGCCAATAATGCGACGGAACGCACCATTGAATTCCAAGTTATTTCTGATGCCGGTTTGGAAATCAGTCATTTATTGAATTATCCAAACCCATTCACCACCCACACCGATTTTTATTTTGAACAAAATCAACCGGGCGGTGTGTTTGACATTATCATACAAGTTTTTACCATTTCAGGGAAAATAGTGAAAACGATTTCAACCCAACAATATATCGAAGGTAACCGTTGTGCCGCCATTCCTTGGGACGGCAGAGACGATTATGGCGATAAAATTGGAAAAGGAGTTTACATGTATCGGTTGAAAATCAGGAACCAAGAAGGAAAAATAACGGAAAAAATAGAAAAATTAGTAATACTGTAAAATATAAATCATAACAGGGCGTTAAGCCTTGATGTTTTTAAATTAACGAAGAATAGTGTATGTTTAAAAAAGTTTCCTTAGTAGCTGCGATAACTCTTTTGGGTTTTTGTAATATTAATGCTCAAATTGTAGATCCTACGAGAAATACAGATTATCTGGGCAGGATGAATGCGATCACCACCGCGGTCCCTTTTCTTTTAATAGCGCCTGATTCCCGAGGAGGAGCAATGGGCGATATCGGAGCGGCCACTTCCGCCGATGCTAATTCGCAGCATTATAATCCAGCCAAAAATATTTTCAATAAAAATAAAATGGGCGTATCAGTCTCTTATAGCCCGTGGTTGAATAAATTGGTGCAAGATATTAATTTATGCTATGTCGGCGCTTATTTGAAGATAACGGATCTGGACGCTATCGCCTTCTCCTTGCGCTATTTCTCATTAGGTGACATCACATTCACATCGGAAGGCGGCTATGAAATCAGTACGCAACGGCCCAATGAGTTCGCTATTGACTTTACGTATAATCGCAAATTGATAGATCAGTTGAGTATGGCGATTACTCCTCGTTTTATCTATTCCGACTTGACAGCCCGTCAATATTCCGGCGGACTTGAAACTAAGCCCGGGATTGCTGGCGCGGCCGATATATCCCTGTTTTATGAACAAGATTTTAAATCCAACTCTTTGGAAAACCAAACCTTGCGGGCAGGACTAAATATCTCGAATATCGGAAATAAAATGTCTTACTCCGATGGAACAGATCGACGGGATTTTATCAGTACGAATTTGAAACTTGGTGTAGGCTATACCATGGAGTTTGACGAATACAATTCGCTGGCGATTGCATGCGAATTTAATAAGCTCTTGGTGCCAACCCAACCTGTTTATGCTACGGATAGCTTAGGAAAGACTATTTATGACGAATCGAACAATCCGGTAATTGAATCAGGAAGAGATCCAAATGTTTCCGTGCCAATGGGGATGATCCAGTCATTTTATGATGCTCCGGGCGGTTTTCGTGAAGAGTTGAGAGAAATTAACTGGGCGATCGGAATAGAGTATGCATACAATGACCTGCTGTTTGTGAGAGCCGGGTATTTCAACGAGCATAAAAATAAAGGAAACCGGAAATTTTTTACCGTGGGAGCCGGTATTCGCTATAATATATTAGGTATAGATGTTTCTTACCTGTTCGCAGTGAGCCAACATCACCCACTCGAAAATACACTTCGTTTTACGTTAAGCTTCGACTTTGTCAGCTTTAACAAAAACGATATTAAAAATCAACGAAAATTCAAGTAAACGTTCATGATTGACTTCAGAGTGGGATTTGGCTATGATTCCCATAGACTCGAAATTGGACGGAAGCTATTCATCGGAGGCATTGAAATACCTTTTCATAAAGGTGCTGTAGCCCATTCGGATGGCGACGCATTGATTCACGCCATCTGTGACGCATTGCTGGGCGCTGCAGGATTGCAAGATATCGGAACGCACTTCCCCGATAATGATGACCAATATAAAAATATTGACAGCAAACGATTGCTTGTTAAAACCAAAGATTTAATTTTGCAACGACAATGGACGATCAATAACATCGATGCGACAGTGGTGTTGGAAGAGCCCCGATTGTCTCCGTTTAAGGAACATATAAAGAGGTGCTTAGCTGATCTGTTGGGGGTTGATGGAGATCGGATCGCAATCAAGGCGAAGAGTAATGAGAAGATGGGCGATATAGGGAGAGGAGAAGGAGTGGCTGCTTTTGCAGCGGTGACAATTGGGAAACAATAGAACAAACATCAACAATAAAAAATAAAATATGAAAAAAGTAGTACTATTTTTATCCGTGATCTTTTTTATGTCAATACAAATTAATGCGCAACAACGTGAGGGTAATCCATTGTTGCAAGAGTGGAATACACCGCACCAAACACCGCCTTTTAATCAAATTAAAACCGAACACTATCTGCCGGCATTCGAATTTGCTATCTCCGAAGCTAAAAGGGAGATCGCCGATATTGCAGAGCAAAAATCAACACCCACTTTCGAAAACACAATAGTGGCCTTGGATCGTGCCGGCGCATTGTTGAATCGTATTTCCGGTGTATTCTTTAATATGAACAGCTGTCTTACTTCACCGGAGCTAACCGCGGTGGCGCAAAAAGTAAGTCCGATGTTAACAGAATACGGTAACGATATCAACCTTAATTCCGCACTTTTCCATAGAGTGAAACAGGTGTATGAAAAACCGGGAAAATTGACCACTGAGCAAAAACAACTGCTGGAAAAAACATACCGTGGTTTTGTAAACAGCGGGGCAAACCTTTCGGAAGCGGATAAAGAGAAATATCGTGAAATTTCAATGAAACTCTCCACGTTGTCACTTGATTTCGGACAAAATACATTGAAATATACCAACTCTTGGCATAAACATTTTACTGACAAATCGCAATTGAAAGGCATGCCTGAAATGGAACTCTCTATTGCTCAAGCCAAAGCCAAATCCAAAGGGTTGGATGGTTATGTGTTTGACCTAAGCACACCCAGCTACTTGGCTATCATGAAATATGCCGATGACCGCGAATTACGGAAAGAGTTCTATCTCAAATCCAGTGCGAAATGCTACGGCGGCGAGTTTGATAATCGCCAATTAGTGAAAGAGATTATTACTTACCGCGATGCAATAGCAAAACTGCTCGGTAATAAAAACTATGCTGAATATGCACTGAAAGACCGCATGGCCGAAAATGTGGGAAATGTATATGAATTACTGGATAATCTCTTGAAATACTCACTTCCGGCAGCGAAAAATGAGATGGCTTCTTTGACAGAATATGCTAAATCGTTGGGGTTTAGTGATGAGATACAACGCTGGGACTTTACTTATTATTCTGAAAAGCAGAAGAACGCATTGTATGATTTGAGCGATGAGATGTTGAAACCTTACTTCAAATTGGAGAATGTGATTGACGGCGTATTCGGTTTGGCGACAACCTTGTTTGATCTGAAATTCGTTCCGAACAAAGAAATACAGCCTTATCACCCGGATGTGAAAGTATACGAAGTGTATAGAAACGATAAATTTATGGCGGTGCTTTACATGGATTTTCATCCGCGCGAATCCAAAAGAGAAGGGGCTTGGATGACTTCCTTCAGAGAGCAACATGTTGATGCAAAAGGCAAGGATGTTCGCCCGTTAGTTTCCATCGTAATGAACTTCACACCTTCTACCGCCGACCAACCTTCATTGCTTTCCTTCAGCGAGACAACCACTTTCTTGCACGAGTTTGGGCATGCGTTGCACGGCATGTTGTCGGAAACGACCTATGAAAGCATTTCCGGAACCAGTGTCCCGCGTGATTTTGTGGAATTGCCTTCGCAAATGATGGAGAACTGGGCTTCTACCAATGATTTCCTCAAGACTTTTGCGTTCCATTACAAAACCGGTGAAGTGATCCCGCAAGCATTGATCCAGAAACTGCGTGATTATGAAAACTACCAAGCCGGCTATCTCTCTTGCCGCCAGTTGTCTTTCGGCTATTTGGATTTGATGTGGTATACCACCGATCCTGCCAGTATCAGTGATGTATTGAAAATGGAACGCGAAGTGATGGATAAAATGGAAGTGATGCCGGTGGTGCCGGGAGCATGCATGAGCACGTCTTTCGGGCATATTTTCGCAGGTGGTTATGCTGCCGGTTATTACGGATACAAATGGGCGGAAGTGTTGGATGCCGATGCTTTCTCGCTTTTCCAGGAAAAAGGTGTCTTGAATAAGAAAGTTGCGGATTCTTTTGTAGAGAATATCCTCTCTAAAGGCGGGTCAGACAAACCCATGAATCTCTATGTTAACTTCCGCGGGCGTAAACCCGATAGTAATGCCCTGCTTAAACGAAGCGGACTAATTGAATAAAGTCAATATTATAATGATATAGCCAATCCCAACAGACCGACTGTGCTAAAATTCAACTGGCGAAAAAAGTGCTAAGTCGAAACAATTTTGTAACTTTGTGAGTTAGGAACAAAGAAACATAAATATATGTAATGATGACTTACAGCGACATAAAAGAACATCTCAATATAAAGGTTGATAAACACTTAAATGACGGGTTTGCACATCTGACACATTTTTGGCAAAATCACAAAAACGGTGTTTCTCAATACTTCAAACCTTACGCAAAAGAATATTTGCAGGAAGAAATCTTGTCTGCCGTTGAAGACCCCGAACAACTTTACATTCCATTTAAGTACGATGTTCCATTTCCACCAATTGCAAAACCAAAATTCAAGTTCATTGACCTATTTGCAGGGATTGGCGGAATAAGATTAGCATACCAAAATTTAGGCGGAAAATGTGTGTTTTCAAGCGAATGGAACAACTTTGCAAAGAAAACTTATGAAGCCAATTTTGGCGAAGTTCCGTTTGGCGACATTACACAAATCAGCGAAAAATCAATTCCCGACCACGATGTGCTTTTAGGTGGTTTTCCTTGTCAACCGTTTTCTATTGCAGGTGTTTCCAAAAAGAATGCTTTGGGCAGAAAACACGGCTTCTTAGATGAGACACAAGGCACTTTGTTTTTTGACATTGCAAGAATTATAGAATATAAAAAGCCAAAGGCTTTTATGTTGGAAAATGTCAAAAATCTTGTTTCTCACGACAAAGGAAATACTTTTAAAGTCATTAAAAATACGCTTGAAAAATTAGGCTATTCTATTTATTTTCAAGTTTTGAACGGCAAACATTTTGTTCCGCAAAACCGTGAACGTATTTTGATTGTCGGTTTCAGAAAAGACATTTTCAACGGAGAAGAAAATTTTAAATTCCCGAAATTGCCCGAAGCAAATTTTGTAATTCGTGAAATTTTGGAAGATGAAATTGATGCAAAATATACACTTTCGGACAAACTTTGGAATTATCTGCAAGCCTATGCTGACAAGCATAAGGCAAAAGGAAATGGTTTTGGTTTTGGCTTGACAGACTTAAACGGAATTTCAAGAACAATTTCCGCAAGATATTACAAAGACGGTTCGGAAATTTTAATTCCGCAAGACGGAATAAATCCAAGGAGATTAACACCAAGAGAATGTGCAAGACTTCAAGGGTTCCCTGACAGTTTTGTAATTCCAGTTTCTGATAATCAAGCATACAAACAGTTTGGGAATTCGGTAACTGTACCGTTAATTCAAGCCGTTGGAAAACAATTAGTAAAATCTTTATTAGCCATCAATGAACCTGCAAAATCTCAAAAAGCTGTTTATTGATAATGGCTGTCAAAAACTATATGTAAAGAAACTTTCACCCAATGACAATTCAAAAAATCAGGTTTATTTAGGTGGTAGTTTTGAAATATTGAACATTTTTCCGCTTTCTGAAATCAAAACGGAAGAAGCAGGAGATTGGAGCAGAGAACGATTTAAAGCATCTATCAATTTCTCGTGGATTGGCGATGACGGAAACGTTTATCCTGCACCAAATTCACAATTGATTTTATACCCGAAATATCCAGAAGTTCGTTTTTCGGGCTTTTTGGCAAGGTGTGAAAATCCGCCTTCGAAATTGATGACACAAAGATTGGCGGACAGGCTTCTGTTTTTGAGCATATCAAGTGAGGGCGAGATTTTAGGTTATGTAACAGCACCAAACTCTGAACTTGCTAACGAATTTAACGCATTGCAAGCTGATGATGATATCGGAATTTTCAAAGTCATTGATTTACCTCGAACAGTAAATAACAGAGTTAAATTACTGGATGAATTGTGTCGTATTCATCAATTGGATTGGATAATTTCCAAACGCTTAGACAAAGATGGAAATGTTTTGCCGTGTGTTTCGTCCAACTGTGGCGGTTACACATTGGAAGCCGAATTGGGAATTACACCAAACGGCTATTCAGAACCTGACTTTTTGGGTTGGGAAGTAAAACAGTTTAGTGTAACGAACTTTGAGCGTATCAATTCTTCGGTCATAACACTTATGACACCCGAACCAACTGACGGAATATACAAAACGCAAGGAACAGAACATTTTTTGCGTACATACGGATATGCTGATAAGACAGGACGAGAAGACCGCATAAATTTTGGAGGAATACATAAAGCTGGTTTGCGACACAGTTCGACAAATCTTGAAATGCAGTTAATCGGTTTCGATCAAGAAAGTGGAAAAATACGAAACTCAAACGGACGGATTGCATTGGTTGATATTCACGGAAATGAAGCGTCTGCGTGGAGTTTTTCGTCTATGCTTTTACATTGGAACAGAAAACATAATCAAGCGTGTTACGTTCCATCACTTTCCGAAACCACAGGCGAACGAAAATATAAGTACGGAAACAAAATCATTTTAGGAACAGGTACAGACTTCCAACTTTTCCTACGACAAATGGCGGTTGGAAACATCTATTACGACCCCGGAATTAAAATGGAAAACGTTTCGACAAAACCGAAAATCAAGAAACGAAGTCAGTTCAGGATTAAGTCGCAATTTTTAGGCGAACTGTACAAAGACAACGAAATTGTAACGCTACCAACAGACTAAAAAAAAGGACTGTCAATCCGGTGAATAACGTATTGTCTAATGATGGCCGGCTTATTCATGAAGAAGATTTTATTTTCTTTATTTTAGAAATGTTTATTAAAAATTATCTATATTTGCATGGATAATTTTAACGGCCATGACTGAAAATATCTTACACTACCTTTGGCGACAT
>JAJDJJ010000083.1 GCA_030267125.1 Bacteroidales bacterium OttesenSCG-928-B11 | reverse complement strand
CACGCTGCATGAAGAAAAGTACTCTTTTTTCCACTATCGATGAAATATCCATCCACTGCGGTGATTGTATCTTTGACTTCCATGCCATAAGCGCCGATATTCTGCACAGGTGAACTTCCCACTAATCCCGGAATACCTGCTAAATTTTCCACGCCAAAGTAGCTGTTTTTAACACAGTAATTGACAAATTCCTCCCAGGATTCACCGGCCGAGACTTCAATGGTGATGTTATCCCCATTCTCTTCAATAACACGGATGCCCTTATTCCGAATCAATAGAATTGTTCCTTCAAAATCGGAAGTGAATAACACATTGCTTCCTCCGGCCAAAATATAAAAAGGTGAATATTTATCCTTTAAATGTACGAAATTGACAATATCATCTTCATTTTCGAGGACAAGCATATTATGTGCTTTGCAATCAATAGCAAAAGTGTTGTATGTTTTAAGGGAGATATCCGTTATTTTTTTCATGACGATTTTGAAAAAGAGTTAAGAGAGTTAGTAGTTATAAAGAATATTTTTTCAAGATGGTTTTACATTTTTACACAGTATAAATTGCTCCGCAACACGAGTCTTTTGAAGCTCCGGTTACGGAAGCGTAGCAGTTAATCTCTTCCCGTACCCGTAAAATACCCAATAATGCGAAGATGATAGCCTCCTTGAAATTGACGATTTGTTTTTCGGGTATAATCAATTCTCTGTTTGTTAATGTTTTGAGACGTCTCATGAGAAACTTGTTGTGCGCTCCTCCGCCGGTGATCATCACATCGCCGATGGGGAGATTGTTGATTACATTGCTCAGTTGGATAGCGATATGTTCGATCACGCTCCGCATTTTCTGTGGAATAGAGATGTCGGCTTGCTCTAGAATCGGGAAAAAGGAAGCTTGCAGCCATTCATATCCCAGAGATTTAGGCGGTTCTTTTTGGTAATAGTCCAATTGGTTCAGCCTTGTGACTAATTCTTTGTCGGGGTGTGATTGGGAAGCGATTGTTCCGTCGCGGTCGAAAGACAATCCCATTTGGACAGCTAACAGGTTGAGAGGCAAGTTGCAGGGCGAGATGTCATAGGCGATGCGTTTGTTAGCAAATGAGTAAGAGATATTGGAGAAACCACCCAAGTTAATGCAGGCCCGGTAGTTTCCGAAAAGTAGCTCATCGCCAATCGGAACCAACGGTGCGCCTTGTCCGCCCAATGCCACATCAGTGCTGCGAAAGTCGGATATGGTAGTGATACCTGTCAATGCTGCGATTGTCGCACCACTTCCGATCTGCGTAGTAAACCCGCGCGATGGTTGATGAAAAACCGTATGCCCGTGTGAAGCAATGTAGTCCGGTTTGATCTTTTGCCCATTCAAAAACTTGTTGATAAAAGTTGCCATTAATTTTGCATATTGCGAATCCAATGCCGCCAATTTCTCGGCCGAGTAATGAATGCTGTCGTTCAATTGCCCTGTGATATTGTGCGGATAAGGTATAGTCTCCGTTTCAATAACTTCATATTCCCATCGTTTTTCTACTTTTTTGAAACGGCATAAAGCCAAATCCAAACCGTCTAACGAAGTGCCTGACATAACCCCCAAAACAGTAACGTTATTTTTTTTCATCAGCAATATATTTTACGATGTTTGTTAGTTCTAATTTAAGCCCCCGGGAACCTTTCACTAAAATTGTGGCATCTCGAAACCGATCCATGTCAATTTGCCTATTAAAATCTTCAATGTTTTTGAAGAAAAAGTTATTCATTCCGGCATGTTTTGCAAATTCGCAACCGATAAAAAAAGTAGGAATGTTAAGCTCTTGGCAAAGTTCGATGACCCGTTTATGTTCATCGGGGCTGCTTTCTCCTAACTCCAGCATATCCCCTAAAATCGCATATTTTTTCGCTTCTTCCAATGAAGCTAGATTTCGTAGAGCTGCCTCCATACTCGTGGGGTTTGCATTGTAATAATCGGCAATCAAAGTCATTCCGTTTTTTGCCACGACCTGCGAACGGTTGTTATCAGGTATGTATGATTGTAGCGCATGTATGATCTGTGTCTTTGTTATGCCGAAATGAATACCTACCGCA
This sequence comes from Bacteroidales bacterium OttesenSCG-928-B11, assembly GCA_030267125.1. GTDB lineage: Bacteria > Bacteroidota > Bacteroidia > Bacteroidales > WCHB1-69 > JAGVVH01. The sequence continues at coordinate 5,940 of JAJDJJ010000083.1, read as the reverse complement.
ACAGCGGATAGTATATTATATATATTGTAAGCGCCCGTCATATTGGTATTCACCTTTTCGCCGAAAAGATTGATTTTTAAGCATGGATTTTGACAGATTACTGATCCATGCACAACCTCTTTGTTGAATTGGGAGTAGCAGGAGAAAGGAGTTGAAGGTGGATTTCCATGGTTTGCGTCAAAGATGCCGAGTGTCTCAAAGTAGCCGGTAAGAATAGGGTCGTCGATATTGATAAAAATCTGTCCGTTATTTTGGAGGACAGATCGGTATAATGCGGTTTTTGTCTCGATGATATGCTCTATGGAGCCGAAGCCTTCGAGATGTGCCTTTCCGATATTGGTGACAATACCTGCGGTAGGTAGAGCCAAATCACAAAGTTCGGCAATCTCGCCCGCATGATTGGCGCCCATCTCCACCACGGCGATCTCGTCATTTGAACGGATGGAGAGCAAGGTTAATGGAACACCAATGTGATTATTGAAATTACCTTTGGTACAGGCGGTTTTATAGTGTTGCGAAAGCACGGCATTCACCAGCTCCTTGGTGGTTGTTTTGCCATTTGTTCCGGTAATGCCGATCACAGGGATCGCAAGTTGCTTGCGGTGATATAGCGCCAATTGCTGTAAAGTCTCCAATACGTTGGGAACGATGATGGTGTTGGGTAAATCCAGGTTGGCGGAATCATCGCTGACAACGTAAGCGGCGCCGTTTGCCAAAGCTTGTCGGGCAAATGTGTTTCCGTTGAAGTTTTCACCTTTCAGGCAAAAGAAGATGGATTGAGGTAGGATATTCCGGGTATCGGTAGAGATGTCCGGGTATTTTTCATATAATTGATATAATGAAGCGATCATAAAAAATATGGGGCAAAAAAAACGGCTCGTGAAAGCCGTTTTCGTTATATTATTTATTGTTATTTCCCTTTTACTTGCGAACCCACGCGCGCCATTGCGCAACGGAAACCGATATAGTCGGTGGACTCGTCTTCATCAAGGTATCGTCTGTGCCCTGGTGCAGCCCAATACTGGATATCTTTCCAAGACCCGCCTTTGTATACTCGGGCATTATCACCTACCAAAGAGAATGTTTTATCTGTTTTGCGGTACATGCGATCTGTAGACTCGGACGGGGTTGTTCCGGTCCAAGCTTCGGCTTCAAGCAGTGTAGCCCAGTCACCGTCAAGGTAGTTCTTGTTGTCAGCTTGTCTGTAGTTTCTACGTCTATCATTTTTGAAGTCAGAAACCGGAACCATCGGGATTTTACCAATACTGTCGCGTTCGGCAACGGTTCCATCTTCCAGTAATTGCTTTGTCTCGTAGTAGTTTCCGCGGAAAGGATTCAACTCATTAACGGTTTCGTTAGTAGTTTGTCTGTAAACATCCAATACCCATTCAGACACATTTCCTGCCATGTTCCAAAGACCGTAATCATTGGGCCAGTAAGAGATCACTTCAACGGGGCCGTATCCGGCATCATTCAAGTGGGTGGCAAGTCCCATGTAGTCTCCGCGTCCTCTTCTTACGTTAGCGGGGATATCTCCTTGGTATTTGTTGTTATCCACGCGGAAATGATGGCCGTTCCACGGATACACTTTTCTTTCCAACACGCGTTCACCCACGGTATTGCCGAGCAATCCGTAAGCCGCATATTCCCATTCTGCTTCGGTGGGCAGGCGGTATCTGGGCAGCAATACACCATCTTCCATTTTAACTTGGCGATAATCTTGCGTGGTGATATTATAAACCTGTTTGTCGGAATTGTATGAATAATCATAAGTGAGGTATGCATCAGTGCTGAAATAATCTTCAGGGCCGGCAGCGGGTGCCCACTCGATAACACCTTCATCTTTCAATATCTGTTCGTTCACGCGGTCGGTTCGCCAAGCGGCATAGTTAACACATTGCAACCAACTCACACCCACAACGGGATAGTCGTTGTATGCGGGGTGTCTATAGTAGTACTCGGTTTCGGTTTCGCGGAATCCCAAACGGTCTCTCCACACGTTTTCATCGGGGAGCGCGTTATCCCAAACCACTTTCAAGTCGTTTACAACATATACTTTTTCCAACCACGCCATATAATCTCTCCAGAATTGGTTGGTGACTTCGGTTTCATCCATGTAGAATGAGGCTACCGTAACTCTGCGCGGAGATGAGTTCCAATCGTACATCACATCTTGTTCGGCAATACCCATCACAAATGTACCCCCTTCAATAAATACCAAGCCGGGACCTGTCTCCTGCTCTTGGTATGGCACTTTCTCTACGCCGCCGTTTTTTTCATCATTATATCTCCATCCGGTTGCTCTCGACTGCTCCTTTTTGCAGGAGGTGAACGAGGCAAAGATTAATGCTATGATTAACAATCCTGAAATTTTTGACAACTTCTTCATAGTATATTTAATATTTTTATTCTGTTTCTATTTATTAGTTAGGGCTTGGGCATTTGAGCGGCTTAACCCTGTGTTTTGTTTCTGGGCAACGGAGTTGGAAATTAACGGATACCTCATGTGCGCCACCGGTGAGCGCTGAGTTTTTCCCAACTGTGATGTCGTAGGAGTAAGCCACTTTAAAGATATCCCATTCCACGCCGAACATAACAACTACAGCGTCAACAGGGTCGTGTTTCACAAAACTGTTCCGAACCCACACACCCACATTGAAGGGGTAGAAATTCAAGTAGAAACCGCTGTTCAGGTAGTGAAACGTTCGTTGGTGTTGATAAATTACATTCGGGCTGATTGAAATATCGCCAAAAGAGTGTTCTTTTTTGCTTTTTCGTTTCAAGTCGATATATGCGCCAACGTGTCCGGTCCATCTTATGGGCAAGCGGTTGGTTTGTGTTACAAATGACTCGTAGGGCATGGTGAAATGGTGTGCGGCCATTCCGAAATAGAGATATTCGGTATAGCCGATAAACCCTGCGGCACAGTCGAAATTGTGGCTGGTCAGATTGTCGGGTCTCACTTCGTTAGTTGGATAAACGATGCCGTAGCGGGCATCGATCATGTCGCCCCAAATCAACGCGTCCCAATCCAGCGCTTTTTGTTGGTAGCCGGCTTGAAGAGCGAATCTCATTTGGAATTTACGGGAGACTTTCAAGTGGAAGGAGTACATGAAATGAGCGGAGTGCGTGCTTATTTGCCCGTTCCCTTGGCGGTCTCCGAATGCTAAAACGCCGATCCCTCCGGAAATTTTGTCGAAATGTTGGTCGTAAGAAGCCGAATAGGTTCTGAAATGACCGGGCATGCTGGGCCATTGATCCCTGTAATTTAGCGCAAATCGCGGGCATAATTTGGAGCCTGCATAAGCCGGATTTAAGAAAATCGGATTGGAGTAAAATTGCGCAAAATGAGGGTCTTGCGCAAATAGCTTGCTCGTGGAGAGTAGCAAGAGGGAAAAAACTATGGCAAATATTCTTCTTTGCATATCGTTGTACTTTCTTATTTGGTTCGCAAAAATAATCTTTTTTTATTCATGCTAGATAAAAAATCATTCGGAGGCTGTTTTATCGCAATTTCAAACGCCTGTTTTACGTTTGTGCATCTGATTTTGATTAATATCTCTTTTTAAAGAACGTGTTATGGTAAAAAAAACTTGGGTGTTATCGTTAATTTTATTTCTCGTCTTTTTTCAACTACTTAGTACTCAGGCACAAATAATTCAAAAAAAGTATAATATTAATTGGCAAGATAATCTGGTATACCGCCCCAACGAGCATGTCACTATCGAATTACTCTATTTTACAGGTGCGATTTCAGATGAAAACTACCCCGTCTTACCCCTTTTTTATGATCAATTTAACGTTGATAACTTTTTTTCAGACTACCAGGTAACCATCATGGGGATGGAAACGAAAGAGATGGATGCCGGTGACGTAAGATTGATACCTGGAACTTTCGAGCAGCCATCTGTAGATGTCCGCGTTAAAACAGTAATCGACCGGAAGGAGAATTTGGCGGCGGTGACTTTTATACCTATTATAAAGGATGCGGGAGGGAAGTTTTTACAGATCACTTCCATCACCTTGGGGATCACTCCTGATCGTTCGTCCATTGTGCGCAGAGATGCGAAAAGCGACAGAACCTATGCGGCTAATTCGGTGTTGAGCACAGGGAGCTGGTATAAAATCTCGACCACGCAAACCGGTTTGCATAAAGTGGCTTTTGAAGACTTGCAGGCGTTGGGCATTTCGGCAACTTCGATTCCCTCGTCGCAGATAACCCTTTTCGGTAATGGTGGCACAATCCTTCCCGAGGCAAACAGTGAGTTTACTTACGATGATTTGCAAGAGAACCCGATTTGGATGCACGATGGTGGCGACGGCACTTTCGACAGTGGCGACTACTTTGTTTTTTATGCTACTGCCCCTCATGTGTGGACGTACAATTCCAATAGCGGTCGTTTTGTGCATACACTAAATCCATACTGTGATAATGTCTACTATTTTATTAATGTAGATGCTGGGGTTGGAATAGGGAAAAGGGTGCAAGGCGAAGACAATTCAGCGCTTGTCGCGGATGGGACGGCGACGACGTACACGCATTACACCTATTTTGAGGAAGATAAAATTGCATTGGTTGAATCGGGACGCAGTTGGCTTGGCGATCTCTTCGATGTGGTTGTCGAAAAGGAGTACTCGTTTACGGTTCCGCCGGTTGCGAATAAGCCGGGTAGCGTGGGTGTTTCAGTTGGATTTGTCAACACCAGAGCCAGAATGCAAGTAGCGGTTAATGGCACGAACGTGGGCGCAGTGTCGTATGATACAAGTTATCCTAAGAATGCCGCTAATCTGAGAACCAACTATCTTGCTTTTACGCCCAACAGTACTGATCTTACCGTGAAATTGACTTATAGTAAACCCGACAATTCATCATCCGCTTATTTGGATTGGATTGAGTTGCAAATGATTTGCAATCTGAGTATGCACTCGGCGCAATTTCCGTTCACCGTGCCGGAGACGTGGAAGGAGAACCAAGTGACGGAGTTTGTCATTGCGAATGCCAATAGCAACACTAAGGTTTGGGATGTGACCGAGCCGGTCAATCCCGTGCGGATGATAGGATCGCTTGACAATGGAGCGTTCATCTTTAAAACCACTACCGATAAATTGCGTAAATTCGTCGCATTTAATGGCACATCTTACCTGCCTGTCACTGTTGTCGGGAAAGTGGATAACCAAAATCTACATGGTGATTTGACCGTGGAGAACGACATGATCATCGTTACGCATCCCAATTTTTTGGCACAAGCCAATAAATTGGCTAAATTCAGAAGGGAAAATGATAATTTAAAAGTCAAAGTGGTTACGATCGGGCAAGTTTACAATGAATTTTCTTCCGGTGCCACCGACCCAACGGCGATCCGTAATTACATGCGGATGATTTACGATAAAACGGACGGAGCCTATCCTAAATACCTCTTGCTGGTGGGACGCCCCTCTTTTGATTATCGTAACCGTGCGGAAAATAGTGTCTGTTACGTTCCTAATTACCAAGTCGATTCCAAGTTGATAAATAATAGTGAGCGCGCAAACGACGACTATTTCGGACTTTTGGATTGGAATGAGGGGCGAGATTGTTCCGGCCAAATAGACCTGGCGGTTGGGAGATTCCCGGTTACGAGTGTTGCGCAGGCTAACACGGCTGTGGATAAAGCAATTAACTACTCGGAGAAACGAGACTTGACCCTCGGTGCGAATGGGACGCAGGTGTCTAACCTCGCCGACTGGAGGAATGTTGTCACGTTTATCGCCGATGACGAGGATAATAACGCGCACCTTAAGTCGGCGGACTCATCGGCGGAACTGTTGGCGGAGGCAAACAAGATTGTCAATATCGAGAAGATCTATTGCGATGCTTACCAGCAGGTTTCCCATTCCGGAGGACAACGTTACCCTGATGTGAATACAGCCATCAACAACCGAATGGAACGCGGGGCTTTC
>JAJDJJ010000082.1 GCA_030267125.1 Bacteroidales bacterium OttesenSCG-928-B11 | reverse complement strand
AGTCACTCCGGTTAGCTTTTTGAAAACCTGGGAAAAAGTGAAACGGTTGTTAAAGCCCACCATCTCTGCGATATAGTCGATGGACATTTTATCATTTTTAGCATCCGAAAGCATCCGGATGGCGTCCTTAACTCTTAGCTCCCCAATCAGTATACTGAAACTTTTTCCCTCTACCGTATTAATGGATTTGGAAAGAACTGAGCGATTGGTATTTAAAAGAGAGGCTAATTGAGGCATTGTCAATTCGGGATTCCTATAAAGACACTCTTTGGACATCTTCTCGTGCAAAGCTTTCACTAACTCTTTCTCCTCTTCTGTCGCTTCCGGTTTGGGTGTATCGTCTTGTTCATTCATCACTATTTCTTGGGGATCTGCCCATTCCTGACCCTTTTTGACCAAAGCTTGGTATGCGTTTTTTTTCTTTCTATACAAATAACTTAATAATAAGGAAAGCGCTGTCAATACTATCAAGGCGAAGACCAAGACAATGACACCTCTTTTATACGTTGCCGAGCGCAGTTGCTCGAGTTCTATTTTTTTCTCCTGGAAAGCCGTTTCCGCCAAGTGGTTTTTCTGTTGCCACCTCAGCAGATGCAGTGTGTTGTAGTCATCTTCCAATCGTTTTTGCTCAAATATGAAAGTATCCAAATAAGAAAGAGCCGTTTCCGTTTCCCCTGTTGTAGTATAGTATTTATTCCAAAAGAGAGCCAAGTCTCTCTTCTCCCCTATCCGATCCATTCTTGCGGCATAATCGACTGCGACATTCCCGTACTCCTTTGCTATTTTTAGCTCTTTCCGATCCAGATAAATTTTCGCCAAATTCAAAGCCACGCTTGCGGCAAAGGCATAATCCTTATAATATGTAGTTGTCTCTAAAGATGATTGCAACAGCGGGATGGCCTCATCCGGCTTCCCTTGTGTGTAGAGGTTGACACCCAGGTTTCCCTTACCTATTCCCTCCCAGATCGAATAAATCCAATCATCTTGACGATCAAGACGAATCATCTCCCTTATATGAATGAGTTTCAAAAAATAGTGGTTAGACGAATCCAATTGATTCATTTTTCGATAACAAAGTCCGATTCCATTATAGGCGGAAGGCACTGTTTTTTGATACAGGGGCGATATCGTTCCTTTTAATGCGTTGCTATAAAATTCAAAAGCCGTCTCGTAATTTCCGAAATAGTAATATTGATTTCCAATTTCAGCATATATCCTTGCCTTTTCCGGATATTCCACATTGGGATACTGATTCACTAATTGGTCTATTTTTTTAGCGTATGTGAAAGCTTGTTCATAGTTTTTAATAAAGTCCCAATACAACCCTTCTATATGCCATAATATTCTGATTTGGGAAGAATTATACTCTTTTTTTTTCGCTTTTTCATATATGGGAAGCAGTTTTTTGATCACCTGCATGGCCTGTTCTTCATTCAATAGCCCTTCATTATTATTTAGAATCACAGACTCCACCAAAACAGTTAGCCAGTCGGCATAAATATCCCATTCCGTTCCCGCGTATTCCTTTTTCACCTCTTTCAAATCATTTTGAAGCCGGCAGAGGCTTTCATTCGAATGCTTTGAAAGAGTGTCCACTAACATCAATAGTTCGCATCGGTATTCCATCTCCGGTTTTTGAGCCATCTCAAGAAAAATGTTCTTTTCTTGGCAAAAAATCCAACATGGACTGCATAAGATTACTAATAGATAAATAAATTTCATCCGTCTCATTTACAATGATTAACCTGTGAATTTACTATTACAATTCAATTTTCACATCACGGGATCTATCCGTAGATCACCCCTCCGGTGAAAGGCGGCAAAAGTAGTAAAAAATAATATTTGTTTGTTTTCCCAAAAGCGCCTTTTTAAACCTCCATGAATTTTCCTCCTTTTCATTCTTCTTTTTTTAGGGGGGGCTATTATTGCGTTTTTGTGTAAATGATATATGCGCGGATCAAACGATTTTCCGCATCGCTTACATTCCATCATGCTAAACGATGAATCTCTGCGATATTTCCGCCGTTTTTTTAGTGCCTCTAAGCGTAAATCGGAGTGAAAAGATCTTAAATTTCTGGTTTTCAAATTAAAAACTATTGGTTAGAATTGATCATTTCTAACCATATCCTCTATTTTTCCCTCTATTTTTGCTTTCTCACAAGTGAAAATCTAATTTATCACATAAAAAAATCAATCATTATGAAAAAGCACTATTTTATTAATTTGAAAAGAACCGCTCTTCTACTACTCTTTTGTTTAGCCTTTATCTCAAACAGGGGAATGGCGCAAAGTTATGTTACATCAAATCCAAGTGCCGCCGTTTTTACCGCCGACATTAATTATGCAAACAATTCAATTGAATTTACATTTCCTTGTATAGAAAGGACAAAAAGTCCCCATATATTTCCTACTTGTGCTGTTATCACCTCTGCAAGATTAGAGTATGTAGAGGGAGCTAGTAGTGATGGAACTGAAAACTGGATAGGTTTATTCTCTTGGAAGCTATCGCCAGCCTCTTTGTCGCAATCCTTTAATTGTATTGCAACAAATTCATATTCCACCTTAAACTGGTATCAAAAAATAGGGACTACTTTTTCTAAGGTTTCAAATAATCTAAATTTTTCTTTCACGCCTCCATCTACAGTAGGAGAAAAAACAGATATTACTGTAAGATGGGATTACATCAACCATATTAGTTATCTCAATGATGAAAATTTAAGATTTAGAGTGGTCTGTGAAGTGAAAAATTACGTATTCATTATGTCGTGGGATCAGGCTGGAAGTGCCTCTAACTTCACGTGGTATTTGGGGCATCCATCCACCACTAAAAAAGATTTACCGGTAGTTCTTAAAGGGGATCCGCAGAGCACGCCGGTCATTACCGGACATACTATTAACGCCGACGGAACCATATCGGTCGATTTTAAAGTAGATAACTATAATCCGTACAATGACCAGGGGGTTTCACATACAGGTGTTTATTACCTCTCTACCGATTACACAAAAACACAATTCCCTAACCATGCTTATGGACCTGCTCAATTTGTCGACAAACCCTTGGCGGGAACAGGCATTGGCACCCGGACAGGAACATTTGTATTAGATAAGAGTACGTCGAAAAATATTGAGATCTTGAATAATGGAGACAAATTCTATCCTTCCACTTGGCGAAACGACATCTATATTCCACATACTTATAAAGCGCAATATGGAGATGGGCATGCCGGTTTGTACAAAAAGGGTTCGGCATATACCATTATCCCCTATCCTTCCCCTAATAAAATTACAGTAACCACCACCAATAATGGACAACTCAAATTAGATTGGACCATCAATGCCGGAACTGCCCAATCAGAAAAAGATCCTTTTAATTTGCAATATTCAAAAGACGGCGGGAAAAGCTGGGTGGATCTTCCGGATGAACCGTATAGCCACACTAAAAACACTTACAGCAAAATCATCTATTACCCCGATGTGGATAAAGGAAATATTACATATAAATTCCGAGTTAAGCGTTCCAAGTTCAACTGGGGTGTGGGAACAGCAGTAACAACAACCAGCTCCCTAAGTACCAATTCATTAACTATCAAAAGTGTAACAGCAACTGTTACCGACACTGGAAACGTGCTCGTCAAATGGGAGAATAATTTGGGTGTGACCGGAGACAACTGGTATTTTCAGGTAACGGCCAAAGCGACAGGAGAAGGAGATCGCATTGTAGGAAGTCAATACCTTCGTTTTGCGGACAACCCCACTTCTGTAACAGACCTCAATCCCAGTCCATGTACACCTACACACTATGAGGTAGCAATATTTAAAAGGGATGACGGTTCCACAACCGATGGAACCAAGTATTTTTCAAAAAGCACGACAGAAGCGATTACGGTTTCCCGAGCGCCGGAAGGACGTTTTGAAAAATTCTCTGTGGCGAAAGGGTTTTATAACGACCGGGTTATAATCAGTTGGACCATGTCGGAAAATGCCAACTTCCAACGTTATAGCGTCGCTAGGAAAATACGGAACAACCCCAATGCCAGCGAACAGGAACTGGTGCAAATAGGTCGTGCCGGTAGCTCCTACACGTATGAAGATAAAGACCCCATTCCCGGTGTTTATTACGACTATACTGTGTATGGCTGGGTAGAGTGTGACGGCAATTTGATGCGGAGTATCTCAGAAACCTCCATTGGTTTTTCACAGCCTTACGGTGTTGTGAGCGGGAGAATAGCTTACGAAGGGAGTTCTCCGGTAGAAGGGGTAACCGTGATTGCCGAAAGCGAAAACACATTCACCAATAAGAGTATTTTTCTTAGTGCCGATCAAAGGACAGGGGTTATAACTCCATACGTAAAAAACACACTTTCCCCAACAGAATTCACACTCCAATGTTGGATAAAAACATTGAGTGATGGCGTGCAAGCTTATACCTCTTTTTTTAATTCCTGGGGGAAATATTATGTGGAAAGTAATAATGGCAAACTATCTTTCAGGTTCTGGCTTAAAAATGAGGACCAAACACCTGTGGCACTTAATCATTTTTTCCCAATAAATATTCCTTATGATGAATATGTGCATATAACAATATCTCATTCAATCCAAGATGGAATAGCTACGTCTAAATTATACTTATATGCAAAAGACACAATACTAACGGCTGAAAATACAAGTTCTGTTGAAAATTATTTGATAGAATTTCCCGAAAAAGAGAATATATCAGGCTACAAAGCACATGTTGATCAGATCTATCTTGGCGATATGATGATAGCACATCGTTCCACTAATAGGTATATGGACGAATTTCGTTTATGGAAAAGAGCATTATCTGCCGAAGAAATTGCGCAGAACTTCGATCGTTATATTACCGGAAAAGAAGAGGGTTTAGCACTCTATTATCGCTTCGATGAAACCGAAGGGATGGAAGTATTTGATGTATCCTGTCAAAATAATGTATATAACGAAAACCATGGAAAAGTATTAGGGGCAAACAACAGCCTCCGTTCCGAAACCGAAGTGCCCACTCCCAACCAGTTGGCCATTAAAGCCACAACCAATAAAAACGGGCACTATCTTATCAATACTATTCCTTACACCGGTAGCGGGAGTACTTTTACCATCACGCCTATTATGGGTGTGCATGTTTTCAATCCAAGCAACAAACCCCTCTTCTTCGGTCCCGGAAATTCAACGCAAAACAATGTTGACTTTACCGATATCTCCTCTTTTGATGTGGAGGGTTTTGTTTATTATGACGGAGGCACCTATCCTGTGAAAGGATGTGGGTTTGAAATTGACGGCAAAACCGTGGTAAATGCCGACGGCACTCCCAATGTCTCCGATGAGGATGGAAAATTTACAATCAGTGTTCCCATAGGAAAACACAAAGTCAGGGTAGTAAAAACAGGGCATACCTTTGTAGATGACGGGTTTCTATTGGATGGCAATAGCGATCTTGTCTACAACACGCATCTAAACAATATCAAATTTAGGGATATTACCCGTGTGAAACTAATCGGGCATATTGTAGGAGGCAAGATTGAGCATGAGAAACCATCCGGATTCGGTGACCGCGTTAACAATATCGGAGCGGATGAATTGAAATTGGTTGCTGCCAAGGGGAATTACAAACTTCGCACGACACCGTTGGACACCCTATTCGTACATTATAATGGAAAATGGAAAAAACCGGACAGCCGGATCAGTGACACCACCCGCATGAGTGTAGACGGCAATACCGTAACCATCCATGTAAGCCCTGAAACAGGAGAGTTCGTGGCGTACCTCTATCCCGAGGTTTACAATATTCTACCCATAAAACCTGAAGGATACGATGAACTTACCAGAACCGAGGAATTAGACCTTTCCGGAACCCCTGTGATGGATTCGACATATCTTTCGTCCAGCATACGAACCTGGATGGATTCAGTCTTAATTCCAGCAAAAGGAAACCAATTGGCATATTATGAAAAGACAGAGAAAGGGGATACTATTTATTTCAATCATGAGTGGGGATTCTATTTACAAGCCGCTCCCTCTTTCACGGTGAAGCAGTTGGTAAATAATAAAATCGTGGATTATTTTGGGGAAAAAATGGTGATTGTCGAAGCTCCTTTAACAGGAACAAAGGATACAATAACCTTTGTTTTGAAAGAAAGCAATCCTGTAGAATACAACTTCGACTTGCCGGTATTCCAACAAGGGAAAAAATACTCGTTCTTTATGAAAGCTTTTGAACAGTATGTCAACCACGTGAATAACACAACGGATATCGCACCTGTGGCAGGTGGTAACGTACAGAACAACAACAGCATCGCTTTGGTCACAAATTCCACCTTGGAACTTGATGATGACGGAGAAGGAATCTATACCTTTACTGCGGGAGTTCCGGATTTAACCACAGGCATAAAACAGACCGAAAGCGTTGTCAACATCGATGATCGATTGTATTACGGAACACATAACGGAGACAATTACATGCAGGCTTACCTGCTCGGGGCAAAAAGCACCGGAACTGACTTCATGACCGCCGGCCCCGATGAAATTGACGCCATCGTATTCGATCCGCCGGGAAGCGAAAGTTATGCGTATTTGGAAAAAGGAACCACCATCACCAAAGTAAGAGAAAACCTGCGAAATGACGCTTTAGAGACCAAACTGGGAGCGGAAGTCGATTTAGGAACGAAAGTAACGACATTCGTAGGTATAGGAGCCGGTGTGATTACCGAAGCAGAAGTTATCGCAGAGATAGATGTCGATTTCGAAACGGTTAATGACTTCACGGAAGGTGATAAGACCACAACCAGTACCACCCTCAGGGAAAGGATTAGTACCTCCGCAGATCCTATGTATGTAGGAAGCTTAGGCGATATCTATATCGGAAATTCCACCAATATCCTTTATGGATTAGTCAACTCTGTTTCCGCACTCAAGGCAACCAGCACCGTAGAGGAAGACCGGCTAAAAACAAGTAAAGACAAGAAACACGCCATTGCGATTTCCCAAGGATTGGCTTTCGGCCCTACATTTAATACCCGTTTCATCTATACCGAACATCAGATCGAAAATATAATGATCCCTAAATGGAAACTGGCTCTGAAAAATCTGTTTACAACGATAGATCCTAATGACATAGACACAAACATCATTAAAAATCCGGTTTATATCTCTAAGTTAAGACCTGATGAGCCTGGTTATGGAAAAAGAAATACGGATTCGTTTTTTGGTTCAGAGGCATCCAAAGCCGAAGATTATGATAACGGGAAAAGTTACCGAGTAATATATCCTGCAAATTATTTTAAAGATAGAAGAGAGTTTACCGACTCCGTGGTTTACTACAACCAACAAATTGACCAGTGGACAAAACAGTTGGCTGCTTCGGAAGAGGCTAAAGTGAAGATGAAAGACAAGAAAAACTACAGCTTCGGTGGCGGATCAACGGTCGAATATTCTAAATACAACTCTATGTCTGTGGAGAAAATCGACAACACCAGTTTTGTAATCAGCCCCTCTTTAGGGTTCAAAAAAGGAGTGGAAATTTGCGGGATAGAGATGTGTGTAACGGGTAGTGCGAAGTACACGTACGGCACCACTACCAATAAAAGCGACCTAAACGACACTACCGCATTAACAGGTTTCGTGCTGTCGGAGAGTGGCCCTGATGACCAGATCACCGTTGATTATGGCACCAGTTCTTACGGTACATTTGCCTTCCGGACACGAGGAGGACGCACTTCCTGCCCCTATGAGGGAGATCGGAAAACCAAATACTACCAACCGGGAAAACATACGCTGAACGAAGCCACCATGCAAATAGAAGTGCCGGTAATCTCGGTTAAAGGAAATACCACCGCCATACAAGTTCCTGCCAACCGGCCAGGTGTCTTTACACTAGAGTTGAAAAACGAATCGGAAACCGGTTCCGACGGATGGTTTACCATTTTGATAGATGACTCCACCAACCTTTACGGAGCGGAAGTTCGTATTGACGGGGCCGTAATCGGAAACGGACGTAACATCTTAGTGCGCTCAGGAGAGGTGCAGGAAAAAACACTGACTATCCACAAAGGACCGAACGAAGACCGATATGAAAATATCAAAATCCTTCTGGTATCGCAATGCCAATATGCGCCTACCGATCCGCAGGAAGACATCATCTCTTCCGTATCGGTCAGCGTTGATTTTATTCCTACTTGTACGGATGTGGTATTGAAGGCACCGGCAAACAACTGGGTAGTCAATACCTCAACCGGCGACAGTATTACTGTTATAGTTGATGGTTATGATGTGAATTATGCCAATTTCTCTTACATTGTATTAGAATACAAAGCCACATCCGCTTCTTCTTGGAATACCTTGATGAAGTTTTATGCTAATAAGCAGCTACAGGAGGCTGATCCCTCTTCATTGACATACCTAATGAAACCAACAGACAATAACATTCGCTACGTTTGGAAGATGGGAAGTATTCCCGACGGGACTTATGAATTAAGAGCATACAGTGTTTGCGGACCGGCTGGCAACCCGATAGAAGGAAGCATCTCCACCATCTCCGCCGGAATCAAAGATATGACACGTCCAATGTCATTAGGCTATCCGTCTCCCGCAAACGGAATACTGAATCCGGGAGATGAGCTGTCGATCCTTTTCAATGAGAATATACAAACGGGATTGATTTCCAGATACAACTTCTTAATAACAGGAGTCCTTAACGAAAGGGAGATTGTCAATCCTACCGTAGGTCTCTCTTTTGAAGGAAACAACAGCGCCGAAACAGAACTACCGATCTATACCGACGGCTCTTTCGCCATCGAAGGTTGGTTCAAGCGCGATGCCGGAAAAGGAGGCACTCTGTTTACCTACGGTTCGGGAAGCGACTACATATCCGCAGGATTTAACAATACCGGCGAAGTTTTCGTTACCATTGGCAACGAAACCAAAAACGCCACCGGAAAATTAGCCGCCGCCGCCGGCGAGTGGGAGTATTTCTCCATATCTTACGATCGTACCAAAAACGCAGTAACCGCATACCTTTTTAAATCGGAG
>JAJDJJ010000081.1 GCA_030267125.1 Bacteroidales bacterium OttesenSCG-928-B11 | reverse complement strand
GCAAGAAAGCCCTCAGGCCTTCCTTGTCGTCTTCATGGTAGGTTTGTGTCTTGCCGCAAAACCCGACAAAGGCTAATGCCAAGCTAAATAATATTGTCTTTTTCATAGTATTTATTTGTTAAAATTAATAATTTAAACGTATGTTGATTTAGCTTCCTAAGGGAGATTGTGTCTCAAAATGGGCACAACCTTCACCGTTTGGGTACTTTCGGGCGGAGATGTAAAAATAATATCGAAGAAAAATCAAAACCCAGTCGCAAATGCGTGGAAAGGTTATAAACGGGAAAGCAAGAAAAGAGGTTTTTCGCTTTCATGGTGCAATCAGGTTTATTCGGTGGTAAGTGTAGTGAATTATTAAATAGACACGGTGGTCTTTTAAAATAATTATTGAAAATTATCTGTTAAAACAAAACGGTGGCAATTTTGGTTTTGACAAATGAGGTAAGCCCGCATGCTACGAACAGGTTTTTCGTTCACTAATCGAAAGTATCAAAGGCCTGCGTATAGAATTAAATGCATTCAACTTATTCCATTATTCCATCCATTGAATCAATTCCGCTACTCCTTCCTCCATCTTCACAAAAGAATCATGTGTCAACCAATCCCCCGTGTTAATGTAGCGGGAATTTTCAGATAACTGCTTGTTAATGGGAAGGTGACGGTGGCCGTACATGAAGTAGTCGATTTGTTCGTTTTGCAGGATGGAGATGGCGTATTGCGTTAGCATCTCTCTCTCGTCACCCATATATTGTTGTTCGGCAGCGGAGGTCATCGAGCGACTTTTGCGGGAGAAAAAACGGGCGAGGGCAAAGGCGATCCGGGGATGCAATGCGCCATACAACGTGATATTCGGACGGAATGCAAACACGCGTTTAATGAATTTATACCCGAAGTCTTTTGGACCCAATCCGTCACCGTGGCCGACCAGACACTTTTTCCCGTTGATCAGAAAGGGTTGCTGTTTGCGGAAGATTTTGACACCCAGTTCTTTTGTGAAATAATCCTTTACCCACATGTCGTGGTTACCCGTAAAATAATAGATTTCAATGCCTTTCTTACGGAGTTTATCCAGCTGCGCAAAAAAGTTGAAATAGCCGCAGGGTACCACGTCCTTGTATTCAAACCAAAAATCGAAGATATCACCCAAGAGGAAAATAGCCGTGGCATCTCTGCTGATTGTTTCCATCCAAGCAATCACTTTTTCTTCCCGCAGCTTACTCTGCTCTTCATTTGGTGATCCGAAATGGAAATCGGAAGCCATATAGACTGTGCCATTGATGATTACGGGATCTAGGAAAAGGTTGCTCATACAGGGCTTTTTAGGCGGGCAAAGATACGTTTTTTTACTATTTTTGTTCCCTAAAAAATGAGTATGAAAGCAATCCAAATGGTTGACCTTAAAAGTCAATACCAAAAAATAAAACCGGAAATAGATAAACGAATTGGCGAGGTGCTTGAATCGGCGGCTTTCATCAATGGTTCTGCTGTGAAGTCTTTTCAACAAAACCTGGAACAGTATCTTGCGGTGAAACATGTTGTCCCGTGTGGAAATGGCACCGACGCCTTGCAGGTGGCGCTCATGGCTCTTGATCTGCAGCCCGGCGATGAGGTGATCACCACGCCGTTCACTTTTATTGCCACAGCCGAGGTGGTTGCATTGCTGAAACTGAAGACGGTTTTTGTGGATGTGGATCCGGATACTTTCAATATGAACCCCGAACTGATCGAGCAAGCGATCACGCCTAAAACGAAAGCGATCGTTCCGGTTCACCTTTTTGGACAGTGCTGTGATATGGAGCGAATTATGGAAATTGCAGCCAAGCATAACCTCTATGTGATCGAAGATGCTTGCCAGGCGATTGGGGCTGATTATACGTTCAAAAACGGGAAAACGAGGAAAGCGGGAACGATTGGGCAGATTGGTTGTACTTCTTTCTTTCCATCCAAAAACTTAGGATGTTACGGTGATGGTGGAGCGATTTTTACGAATGATGATCAATTGGCGGAGAAGATGCGCGGTATAGTGAATCACGGTATGTTTGTTCGCTATTATCACGAAATGGTCGGTGTTAATTCCCGATTGGATTCCATCCAAGCCGCCGTGTTGGATGTGAAGTTGCCGTATTTGGACGAATACAATGAAAAACGTCGGCAATTAGCACAATTTTACAATAAAGCTTTCGCTAATCAGCCAAAATTGACAATTCCGGTAACCGGTGAACAAACCACGCATGTTTTTCATCAATACACGTTGAAGATCAATGGTGTGGATCGCGAAACATTGATTCAAAAGATGAATGAAGCGGGTATTCCTGTGATGATCTATTACCCTGTGCCGTTGCATTTGCAAAAAGCTTTCGCCAATGTAGGCGGAAAGAGAGGTGATTTTCCTGTGACAGAAGCTCTTTGTGATGCCGTGATCTCTTTGCCGATGCACTCCGAAATGGATGAGGATCAAGCTAACCATATTTCCACAACGTTGTTAAAATTAGTATAATGTCAGAATTTTTCGCACATCCGACTGCCATAATCGATGAAAATGTAGAGATTGGCGAAGGCACCAAAATCTGGCATTTTTCACATATTATGCCGTATTGTAAGATCGGGAAACATTGTAATTTGGGTCAGAATGTAGTCGTTTCCCCCGAAGTTGTATTGGGTGATAATGTGAAGGTGCAAAACAATGTGTCACTCTATACCGGAGTGATTTGTGAAGATGATGTTTTCATCGGACCATCGGCGGTTTTTACGAATGTGATCAATCCGCGGAGTGAAATCAATCGGAAAGATCAATTCCGAAAAACGATAGTGAAAAAAGGGGCGACAATTGGAGCCAATGCAACAATTGTTTGCGGATGCACAATTGGGGAGTATGCCTTTGTTGGGGCAGGTGCGGTGATCACAAAAGATGTCCCTGCGTATGCATTGGTTATGGGTAATCCGGCGCGACAAACCGGATGGATGAGTGAATTTGGGAACAAGCTATATTTCAATGCGCAAGGAATAGCTATTTGTAAGGAAAAGGGAGAGGAATATTTGTTAAAAGAAGGTAAAGTAACGAAACAAACATGAGTGAAACAATACACAAAGCCGGTTTTGTAAACATCATCGGTAATCCGAACGTGGGAAAAAGCACGTTGATGAATGCATTAGTGGGCGAGAACCTGTCAATAATTACGGCAAAAGCACAAACCACCCGTCATCGTATTAAAGGAATCGTAAACGGTGAGGATTTTCAGATCGTCTATTCGGATTTGCCGGGGATTCTCTCACCGGCGTACAAAATGCAGGAGATGATGATGCGATTTGTAGACGAATCGTTGAAAGATGCCGATGTGATTCTTTACCTTGTCGAACCCGGCGAGACGAAATATAATACCGATATTATTGAACGGCTCAGCAAAGTAACCATTCCTATTTTATTGGTTCTTAATAAAGTGGATAAAAGTACGGAAGAGCAAACCGCACTCACCAAGGCACATTGGTCGGCATTGTTGCCGAATGCGGAGATTGTGTTAATTTCCGCACTTCAGCGTGTGAATCTGAATGAATTATTGTTAAAAATCATTGATAATCTACCACCTTCTCCACCTTATTTTCCCAAAGATGAACTTACTGACCGTCCTGTTCGTTTCTTTGTTTCGGAAATCATTCGGGAGAAAGTGTTGCTGTTGTATAAGAAGGAGTTGCCTTATAGTGTCGAGGTTGTGGTGGAAAGTTTTAAGGAGGAGGAGAATATCATCCGGATTGGGGCTATGCTTTATGTGGAACGCGATTCGCAAAAGGGAATTATACTTGGTCATAAAGGCAGCGCTATCAAAAAATTGGGGACAGAATCGCGATTGGCTATCGAAGAGTTTCTTGAAAAGCATGTTTATCTTGATTTATCTGTCAAGGTATTGAAAGATTGGAGAGCCAATGAGTTATATATGAAAAAATTTGGATATTATGAGAAGTAAAAAAGGAGAAGATGGTCACAAACATGCCCACGGTCATCATCACCATTCGGCAAGTAAAAACATTGCCGTCGCTTTTTTTCTGAACATATCTTTCACAATCATCGAATTTATTGGTGGTTTTTTAACAAACAGTGTTGCTATTATTTCCGATGCTGTCCATGATCTGGGTGATTCGTTTTCATTAGCGCTTTCGTGGTATTTCGAGAAGGTAGCCAAACGGTCGCCAAATAAGAAATATACTTACGGATACAAGCGGTTTTCGTTGTTGGGAGCAGTTATCAACTCCACGATTTTGTTAGTTGGTTCCGCCTTTGTGATCATAGAGAGCGTGAAACGAGTAATGGATCCGCAGGAGGTGCATGCGAAGGGGATGTTGCTGTTAGCGGTGTTGGGTGTGGTTATCAACGGAATAGCTGTACTCAAAACCCGAAAAGGTGAAGGAGTGAACGAGCGTGTGGTTTCACTGCATCTGTTAGAAGATGTGTTGGGCTGGGCAGCCGTGTTGGTGGTTAGCATCGTTATGATTTTTGTGGATGTGCCCATCCTCGATCCGCTTCTTTCCATCGGTATCGCAATCTTCATACTATATAATGTCTATCGTAACCTGAAAACGTCGCTCAATGTTATGCTGCAAGGCGTTCCCGATGATGTGAATGTTGATCATCTGAAAAAGAAACTTCTATTAATCAATGAAATTGAAGCGATTCATGATTTCCACGTATGGAGCATGGACAGTCAATATAATGTGGCCAGCATGCACGTTGTGCTCAAACGCGGCGATATGACAGAGGAGATTCTGAAGCGGATGAAAATTGATATAAAAGGATTGATGAAAACGGAAGGCATCCAGCACACTACCATTGAATTTGAGGGAGATGGTGAGGAGTGCGATCCTTGTTATTCGGAAGGAATCTAATCCAGACTGGCTAAAAGAGCATAGCTTTCGTAGCGACCCATCACTTGATTAACATATTTTAACGTATGTTTTCCCGGATAATAACCGCATTTAACAACCGGATCGTTCACGTACTGACTCTTATTTTTCAATGCGAGATAATGTGCCACGTCATCCCAAGAAGTCCGGTCGGCATTGTATTTGTCGCACAGTCGTTGGGCATCTTTGATATGTCCAGGGCCGGAATTATAAGCGGCGGCAATGAATTTCATCCGCTCGTCGGGGTTCTTAATTTCCGAGAACATCTTTTGCAGATAGTTAAGGTAAGCAATACCACCTTTGATTTGCTGTTCTGCTGAAGATCCTTGGCTAACACCGAAACGCGAAGCGGTTACCGGCATCAACTGCATCAATCCATAACTACCTCCTCTACCTACTAATCCATCGATAAACTTACTTTCTTGATAGATGATTGAGGCTACAAAACGCCAATCGAAGTTGTATTTTTCTGCTTCACGTTTGATGATGTTATCAAAACATGAAATCTGTTTACCCATATTTTGGGTAAATGATTGCACGATTACGGGAGAATTATCAGCTAAGTAGCGTTTGGTCAATCGTTTGTACTTTGATGTTTCGATGAAATCGGTTAACCAATCGTTGATTTCATTGTTGATAGAATCATTATTTGATTTCAATGTCCAAACCCGTTCCTTTTGTCCGGTAATTGTTGTTGTGATATCCAATTCGGAATAATAGGGGAGAATAGTGATCGCTTCGTTATAATCACAAGCGATATAATGGATCTCATCCTGTAATAGCATATCCACTAACTCTTCAATTCCATTTTCCTGATGATAAACAACATTCCAGTCGCAATCGTATGGCAGCAGCGATTCATCTATTTTCATAGGGAAGAGAGCCGGAGCATGTATGATTTTGGATTTTGACGAGTCGCCAATGTGTTTTCTATTTTCGATGAGCACCCCGTTTGTGGCGGAGTGGGGTAGGGAGTGTGTTAAATAAAAATCAATCCAAGGGTTTTCAGCATAATCCATAGCTACAATGTCGTATTTTCTATTAAAAATAGCATTATATGCTAACTGGGGATCGCTTTCAAGGTCGATGATAACCGTTTTTTGCAGGGATTTTTCCAGCTCTTTAAACAAATCATATTGAAATCCTGTGGGAGTTCCCTTGTAAATAAAGTAGTCGGAGGCGTTTATGTATAAAAGCGCATAAAGAGTATCGTAACTACTTCGGTCTAAATCTTTTTCTGTCAGCAACAGTTCATCCACAGAAATAAAATCTTCCGGTTCTTTTGCGGAGATCAATAAAATAAAAATAAATGAAACAACGGTTGCGAAGATCAAAAAAAGAAAACTTAAGTTCTTTCTGTTCAATGTTTTTAATTTGGTTAAACAATGCGAAGCAGTTCGGCTATTTGCATGCGAACTGTTTCAGTAAGCTGAAGAGGGGGGATTACTGCGGCATCATGAGGAGTACCTTCTCCACCGTTTCTCCGGGCACGAGTTTGATTTCGCCCTTTCCAATGTAATCGGTAATTATTTCTTCACCGTCAACACTGTCTTTCTTAGTGCAGAATGCGTTAAGATCGAGGAGAGCTTCGTACCTGAACACGGTTTCATAGACTCCGTTAGCGTCTGTTATTCCGGAATCTTGTGCGAATTCCGCGAAAGTCTCTTTGCCGAAAACGATAAGGACGCTATCCACAACGTCTAATGTGTCTAAACCAGTGGTGGTGTAGCGGCAAATGACACGAGCCTTGCAGTCGGTTTCTTTTTTACATGTAGTAAAAAGAAAAATCATCGTTACGATGGCTACAAGTGGTATTATCTGAAGTAATCTTTTCATCTTCAATGATTTTTAATCATAAACGCTGCAAAAGTACAGAAAAAAATCAATATGTGTATTAATAAAACTTAAATTATCAATAAGAGAATGTTGATAAGTGACGGTTAAAAAGCCCAAGTGATGCCTACATTATACATGAATGGTAGTTGGTAGATGATTTCGTTAGTGGTACGGTTCACGTAAAATATGTTTTTGAAATTGTAGAGATTGGTTGCGGAGAGTGCGACGGCCAATGAATGGCGTTCACCCATATAAAATGTTTTTTTGACACTGATATCCATTCGATGATAGCTGGGCAAACGACCTTGATTCAAATCGGACAAGAGGAACTTCAGCTCTTCATTGGATGTGATATAATCAGTGTCAAGTCCACCTAACATGTTTATAGCAGGATAGAAAGCCATTGTTTGGGTGAATGGGAATCCGGTTCCGAAATTCCAACGAACGTCAAACTGCCATGATTTCCGTTTTCCACAACTGTAAGAAGCCAACACATTGAGGTTGTGTCGTCTGTCAAAGTGCGGGTTGTAGGTCACGTAAGCATCATCACGCGTAGTCCACCCCAAAGAATAAGCCACCCAAATGTAAACTCCTTTGTAATCATATTTTAGGCTGATATCCCCGCCGTAAGCGATGCCTTTTTCCCACATGTAATCTTTTTTTAGTAATTCCGGGATATTGCTGTTGAATGAGTTGTCATCAAACATTTTATAGCGGTTCACGGAGGTTAAGACAGAAAAATTTTTCACATATCCTTCAATATTGATTGTGGTGTTTTTGATCACATCCAATTCGACACCAAGGACAGCATGTTGTGCTTTTTGCACAGTATTATCCAGCTCTTCTCCTTGGAATCTGGTGGGTAATTTATTCGGATTCACGCTTGACATATAGCCGGTAAAGAGACTCACCACATCTCGATCGGAAGAGATGGAGACATAGTTTTGGCTGTATAACCCTCCGGCCAATTTCAGCCGGATCTTACTATTGATGTTATACTTAATGGCTAAACGCGGTTCGGGCGAACTGACACTCTGCGAAATGTAGGATTGTAACCGAAAGCTGGGCTCAAGAATAAACCTATTGTTAAAATTATACTTGTATTTGACGAATAGACCAATATCTGTGGCATAATCCTTTGGATTTACCGATGAGCCGTATGAATATCGGGTGTCGTACCCTAACATCTCAAACCCTAAATTCAAGGTTGATTTACCGATGAAATAGTTAAATGTCAAATCGGCGTTATAGGTATTCATCTCGCTTTCGCGCGAATCATAACCTTCTACTTTTTCATCTAACTTATTAATATAATGAGAATAAGCGATTGTACCCTCGATAGTCATAGCCACTTCGGAAGGAACGATAAGGAAACGTGTGCCTAACCCACCGTTATTCCAAGCAAAACTGGCTAATTCAGAATAGTTCACTTTATCATCAAAATAAAAGCCAAAGAAGCTCAATTTGGATCCGTTGGCTGCCGAGAAGGCTATCTTGCCATATAAATCCATATAATTATAAGGTAATGAAGACTCAAGATAAGGATAGAATGCTTTTGAAGATTGTTCGAGATAGGAACCTTTTGCCGATAAAATATAGCTTAGTGTGTTGCTTTTGTCATCTTTCATCTTAATAAATGGTCCTTCGAGCAATAATTTTGCACCAAACGTATTCAGATCAACTTTTCCACTTAACCGTTTTTTATTTCCATCCTTGGTTTTCAGATCCATCACAGAGGATATTCGTCCGCCAAACTCCGCACCGAAACCGCCAGTATAAATATCAGCGCTGTTAATGATGTCGGTGTCGAAAACAGAAAAAAGGCCGATAGAGTGAAAAGGATTCAATACCAACATGCCATCGAGGAGGAGCATATTTTGGATGGGAGTTCCGCCGCGTATGTAGATCTGTCCACCTTGGTCACCGGTAGAGACAATACCCGGAAGCACTTGGAGATATTGTGCGAAATCGGGCTGTCCACCGATTGCCGGCATTTTCGACATGTCTTGCGGAGTGACCGTAATTACAGAAACACGGGGATCACTCTCTTTCTTTTGCCGATCCACGGTAACAGTGACCGCATCCAATGTATAGGCGCTTTTTTTCAATAAATACCTTTTATTGATCGATTGGTTTCTGGATAATTTCACCGTGTCGATGATCTCATCATAACTAAAAAAAGAGACCTTAAGCACGAAGGTCCCAGCCGGAATTTTAGTAAGGATGAAAGTTCCGTTTTGATCGGATTGCGTATGTAGTTGTGTTCCATCCAAATAAATCGATGCGTAACCGAGCGGTTCACCGGTTTGGTTATCGTGCACAAACCCTTTGATTGTGTTGTCTTGGGCAAAGGCAGATGAAAAAAATAGGATGAAAAAAAGGGGAAGAAGCGAAAAAAAAGTGTATTTGTTG
>JAJDJJ010000080.1 GCA_030267125.1 Bacteroidales bacterium OttesenSCG-928-B11 | reverse complement strand
CAAAGTCAATAAAAAATTTACGCAAAGTCAATAAATAGCTTCTCGGCGGTGGAACAAGAAACTGTTTTTATTCGTTATTTTGCACCGCGAAAAATCCCCCCCCGACTACACGCTATAAAACAGCCATATATTGGCGCGGAATCGCTTCTCGAAATAGAATCAATAGACAGAAAAATAATAACAAATACAGATAATTAATGGGATTGACCACTACACCAACCGCATTCGAAGTTAACGGCAAATTAGACCTTGAAAGTTTTGCATTGCCAACTAACCATCAAGGCATAACACCAACCGATAGCAAGCCAACCTTGAAGGGTCACCAAATCTTCAAGGTCTGTTTTTGTATGCTCCTATTGCTGTTTACTACAACGGCTATGCTGCAGGCGCAAACAGGAAACTGGACCGATGCCGGCTACGACATTACGTGGTACACTGACAACACTGAGGCTACAGAATTTTCTATCTCTACCCCGCAACAATTGGCGGGTTTGGCGGTGCTTGTAAATGGCATGCACGGAAACTCCGCCGTTAACTTCTCCGGCAAAACCATCACCCTTACCGCTGATATCGACCTCGTCGACAAGTTCTGGACACCGATAGGCGATACTGCAACCCGTTCTTTCCAAGGCACTTTCTCGGGCGCGGAGAAGACGATTCGCAATATGAAGGTGGATATAACTGCTAATACTGTCTCTGCCGGCTTATTTGGCTATATCGGAACAGATGGAGTGGTGAAAAAACTGCATGTCCAGGGAGACCTAAATATTTCTATTGCTTCATCTTATGTTTATGCGGGCGGTATTGTGGGACTCAGCTATGGAATTATTCAAAATTGTAGTTTTACCGGTAATACAAGCGCTTCTACTACTTCAAAATCTTGGGCGTATGCCGGTGGCATTGCAGGGTACAACAATCGCAATGGAATTATTCAAAATTGTAGTTTTTATAGAGGTAGTATTGCTTCCGAATCTCCGAGTTCTTCTTGCGCCGGCGGCATTGCAGGACGAAATAGTGGTTCGGGAATAATTCGAAATTGTACAGTTAATGGAGGGAATGTCACTTCCAAATCTAATGGGTCTTCTGCTTATGCCGGCGGTATTGTGGGGTACAACAATATAGGATATATTTACAATAATTATGCAAGAGGTAGTGTTACAGCTTCTGTTGGAACGCAATGTGTGGGTGGTATTGCAGGTTATGCGGGAGGTGATCCGTGCTCTATCCAAAACAACTACTTTGAAGGTACGCTAACTGTAGCTTCGGGTACAAATAAAGGTGGTGTTGTGGGATATAACAATAGTGATGGTGCTTCTATCCAAAACAACTACTGGCAGGCAACCGGCACAACGGTTGCTATCGGGGGTAGCTCAAATACTACCGGTGCTAATATCAAACAGAATGCGGCATTTACAAACAAAGGTACGTTTACAGAAAACGTTTATCTCGGCACTGCTACCGAAGGCACCGGCTACGCGAGTATGCTCGAAGCATTGAATGCGTGGGTGGCGGCTAATCAAACTACGCCCGAGCCTACCTATTATAATTGGGAAGTGCGCACGGGTAAGAACAATGACCTGCCGGTGCATGCGCCGTTCTACTGGATAGACTACCCCGATTTTTCGTGGTACACCGCCGGCAAAACAAGCTACAGCATAGCCACCGCCAACCAGTTGGCAGCCGTGGCTGCCATTGTAAACAACTATAATCTGCCCGAGGACATTGCCACCGAAACCTTCTCGGGCGATACCCTTATCCTTACCAACAATATTAATCTCAGCGGCAAGCTATGGACACCCATAGGGACAAATGACACGCGTTCTTTCCGAGGCACCTTTTCGGGCGGCAACCACACCATCCGCAATATGGAGGTGAATATAACCTCTACAAGCACGGTATATGCCGGTTTGTTTGGCTATATCGCAGATGGGAAAGTGGAAAATGTGAATGTACAGGGAAATATAAACGCAACTACGACCTCTAATAATGTTTATGCCGGCGGTATTGCGGGGTATAATACTTTCGGCACAATCTGGAATTGCAGCTTTATCGGTCAGGTGTACGTTTCTTCAGGATGGGCAGTCTATTGCGGGGGGATAGTTGGAGGTTGTTCGTCAGGAAAAATATACAACAACTATGTCCGAAGTGATATACATGCCTTAAATGGGGAAAGTCATGTAATAGGTGGCATAGCGGGGTTTTGTGATTTCGATATTGTGATTCAAAATAACTACTTTCAGGGAACGCTTTCAACAACTTCGAACTACACAAATAAAGGTGGCATTGTGGGACAAATCGAAAGTTTTTCCGCTAATATCCAAAACAACTACTGGAAAGCGGACGGGATATCGAAAGCTATTGGTGGAAGTCATGGTGAAGATTTTGAAAACGGAAACATCCGTAATAATTCAGCCTTTACAAATACCGGTGATATCTATCCGGCTGTCTATCTCGACACTGCCACCTCTGGTGTAGGTTATACCAACCTGTTATCAGTGCTGAATGCTTGGCGCGAGGCGCAATTCTATCCTGGGAATTACATGTTTATGAGTTGGAAAACGGAAGCCGATACAAACGATGGATATCCTATTCACACGCCTTCAATAGAACCTCCGATTATAACTACCCATCCAAATGATACGCGCTATGTGGTTGGAGAAACGAGAAGTTTTTCAGTAGTTGCTAACGCACTTTCCGGTGGAGGGACGCTTTCCTATCAGTGGCTACTCTCAACAGATAATGGCGAAACGTGGAGCAAGATGGTAGGTGCCACAAATGCTACTTGCACTACCGAAACATTAAATTACAATGATAATGGCAATTTGGTTGTCTGTGCGGTAATCCATACGTTGGATGGGACAAGTACCGCGAAAAGCTCCAATACAGCAAAAATGACAATAGAGAACTGGACAGATGCTGGGAATTATATAACCAGTTGGTACAACTCAAGTTTGTCAAGTTATACGATTTCCACGGCACAACAACTCGCCGGACTGGCGGTGCTTGTAAACCGCAGCAGCTCTCCTGAAAATTTTCTGAACAAGACCATTACCCTTGCCGATAGTATCGACCTCTACGGCAGGCTTTGGACACCGATAGGAAGTAATGCTGCTACATCAAACCATTTTCGAGGTACCTTTTCCGGAGCAGGAAAGACCATCAGTAATATGGAGGTGGAGGTTATAAGCTCTACAGGGAATGTTTACGCCGGTCTGTTTGGATATATTAGTACTAATGGCAAAGTGGAAGATGTGAATGTGCAGGGAAATGTGAACTCTTCTACTACTTATTCTACTTCTACTGAGGTTTATTCTTACTCCGGCGGCATAATAGGGTATAACGCCTACGGGGAAATCCAAAATTGCGCCTATACGGGCGATGTAAATTCTTATTCTTATTCTTATTCTAAGGCTAAAGCTTATTCTTATTCCGGCGGCATAGCGGGGTATAACTTATCCAGTACTATTCGAAATTGCGCATCTACGGGTAATGTAAGTTCTTATTCTTCTTATATTTCTTATTCCGGCGGCATAGCGGGGTATAACTTATCCAGTACTATTCGAAATTGCACATATACGGGCATTGCAAGTTCTTTTTTTTCTTCTTCTGCGGCTTCTCCTTCTTCTTATTCGGGCGGCATAGCGGGATATAACTCTTCCGGGAAAATTTACAACAACTACGCTCGCGGCACGGTACAAACCAAAGAGGGGGATCAATACGTAGGCGGTATTGCAGGTTATACTACCAATGCAACTTCTACAATCCAAAACAACTACTTTGAGGGAATACTTTCGGTGGCTTGGGGCAATACATATAAAGGTGGCATTGTAGGGCGGAATTATACTAACTCCGCCGCTATCCAAAACAACTACTGGAAAGATAGCAATAACACTGCGGTAGCCATCGGCGCAGGTTCTACCGGCACCAATATTAAAAACAACGCAGCCTTTACAGGAACGGGTACCGAAAACAATTCATTCGCATCCGATGTCTATCTCGGCACAGCTACAACAGGCGAAAAATACACCGATATGCTTACCGCGCTCAAGGCGTGGGTGACAACAAATCAAACCGACCCCGCAACCTATAACACGTGGGATGCATACGCAGGCATAAACGATGACCTGCCGGTTTTCACCATACCGTTTTTCGAAGGTGCCGGCACAGCAGACGATCCATTCCGTATCTATACCGCCGAAGATTTGGACACGATGCACTATTACGTGGGGAGTGTTCACGCGGATAAACATTTCCGTCTAATGAATAATATTGATGTGACGGAGTACCTTTTGGAGGACAGCGCGGGCTACAATAACGGTGCCGGATGGCGGCCGATAGGGGATCATAGAAAACCGTTTTTTGCCGCATTCCATGGTGGCGGGCATGAGATCTCCGGCTTGTGGATAAACCGCGAGACGGAAGACAGCGTGGGGCTATTTGGCGTTCTTGCCCATGCTGCTATTGATAGTCTTAGCGTTGTCACAGGAACAGCCGGTGTGAATGGGAAGAATTATGTCGGAGTCTTAGCCGGCTATATGGCCGATGGCACAATCACCTCTTGCTATGCCACGGGCACAGTGAATGCTACGGACTACTCTGCCGGCGGTTTGGTCGGCGGACAGGGTGGTGGCGACATCAAAGCCTGTTATGCCACAAGTGCCGCAAGTGGGAAAGACAAGATCGGCGGCTTGGTAGGGGAGCAAATCAACGGTTCCATCACCTCCTCCTACGCCGCGGGTAAAGTAAGTGGAACAGGCTATAAGGTCGGAGGCTTGATCGGGGAGCAAAAGAATAGCCCCGCCGTCTTATCCTGCTACTTTAATAAAGAAACTACGGAACAGATTAACGGTGTGGGCGACAAACCATCGGCAACCGGTGTAACCCCTCTCACCACGATAGAGATGAGAACGCGGGATAGTTTCAACTCTGTAGCAGATTTCAGCTATTATTTCACTATGACTGACGGAAAAACCTATCCTTATTTCTCGTATCAGTCGGCGCCGGTGTTTGTGAAAGAGTTGAAGAAAGAGAGTGTGAAAATTGAAATTTTAGCCGATGGATCCGACAGTCTGCGTATCTACAAACAGACAGCCGGAGCACTTGTTTATCTGAATACAATAAAAAATATTGAAGGAAATGAAATTGAGATAGCGTTATCCGACTATGATCTTGCTAATGGCGATGAGCTTCTCTTTATCCACAGGCAGCGTGGCGATGGCGTGTGGGGAATCTCCTATCCGGTACAGGCAAAAATAGCGGACTTTTTTCCTCAGTCCGGTACCGAAACGGAGCCCTATCTTATTTATAATGCGGCAGACTTGGACAGTGTGCGTCTCTACATCGGATCAACCCACGCGGGCAAACATTTCCGCGTAATGAACAATATCGATGTGACGGAGTACCTTTCGGAGGGCAGTCCGGGATACAATGGCACGCAAGGTTGGATACCGATAGGAACTGCGGCAAATGCTTTCTATGGCCAATTCCACGGTGGCGGACATGAGATCTCCGGCTTGTGGATAGACCTTACTATGGAATCGGGAAAGGCTATGGATAACGTGGGGCTTTTCGGTTGTATCGGCGGGAACAGTGTTGTCGATAGTTTGGGTGTTTCCGCGGTGGCAAGCGGTGTGAAAGGACAGTATAATGTCGGCATCTTAGCCGGCTATATGGCCGGCGGAACGATTGCCTCTTGCTATGCCGCCGGCGAAGTGAGGGGAACCAGCGATCACGTCGGTGGATTGGTCGGCTATCAAGCCGATGGCGCAATAACAACTTGCTATGCCATGGGGAGTTTGATATATGGAATCGAGTATGCCGGCGGATTGGTCGGCCTTCAAACCGGTGGTTCCATCACCTCTTGTTATGCCACAGGCAAGGTAGGCAGCGATAAATATTTTGGCGGATTGATCGGAGGGCAGAAAAACAGTCCGGCCGTCTCTTCCTCCTATTTCAATAAAGAGACTTCGGAAATAACGAATGGAGTAGGGAACAACAGCTCGGCAACCGGCATAACTCCACTCACTACGGCAGAGATGAGACAGCAAGATAGTTTTGCGGAAACCTTCAATAACTACTTCACCATGCTGAACGGCAAAAGCTATCCCTACTTCGCCTATCAGGCGGCGCCGGTGTTTGTGAAAGAGCTGAAACCGACATTCGCCAAGCTCGCAATCCCAACAGATGGTTCGGATAGTCTGCGTTTGTATGAACAGGCCGACAAAAATCTCTACTATTTAAGTCCCACGATCTTCAACCTGACGGTAAGTGATAGCAATCTAAATATCACCGACTACAATCTTGATTATGGCCAAACCCTTGTTTTTGTCAACTATCAAAATAAAACCGGCATTAAAGCGCCATCCTATCCGGTGCATGCGGAGGTGAGCTACTTCAACCAAGCCGGTACCGAATACGATCCCTATCTGATATACACGCCCCAAGATTTGGATAGTGTGCGTTTGTACATAGGGGAAAAGCATACAGGCAAACACTTCCGAGTAATGAACGATATTGATTTGGATGAGTACCTCTCGGATGAGTATAACAACGGCGACGGCTGGAAACCGATAGGAGTTTCCGACGGGGAAACGAGCAGTTTCGGTGGCACTATCCATGGCGACGGGCATGTCATCACCAATATGAAGATAGGTATAGCGACGGTGACCTCCTTTGTCGGTTTGTTTGCCTATATTGGTGATGCCGGTAAAATAGAAGATCTGCATATTGAAGGTGATATTACTGTTAAACTAACATCTCTCGATTCTGAAAATGACCCTATGGGGGTTTATACCGGAGGTGTAGCGGGAATTAACGATGGCCAGATTCAAAATTGTAGCTATACCGGCCTAATCAAAGTGTCTGTCCCTTATTTTGACGGTCATTATATTAACGGTATTTATACCGGTGGTATCGCAGGCAGGAATAATAAAGCCTTCGGTTGGACTGATTTGAGTGGTACTCTCCAAAATAGCACGCATACCGGCGATATAACGGTCTCTTCGGGCTATACTGCATATACGGGTGGTATAGCAGGAAGTAGCGATAATCAGATTCTAAACTGTGCAGATACCGGTAATATCTCTGTTACCGTTACTGCTTCGGAGCAGAATGCATTTGCCGGCGGTATCGCAGGGTATCACGGCGAGTATAATCAAAATAGCGCTATCCAAAACAGTTCGCATATCGGCTCCATTACTGTTGTTTCAGCTAATGAAGCGTATTGCGGCGGTATTGTGGGTGAGGGTAATGGCGGAAGCATTTGCAATAACTATGTCCGGGGAGAGTTGGAAATCACAACGGGAACAACACAGCGTATAGGCGGTATTGGGGGAGGTTGTTCTTGGGGGAGTGTTACTATCCAAAACAACTACTTCGAGGGAACCTTGTCTGCAACAGCTACAGGAGAAAATTTGTCTATCGGTGGCATTCTGGGGAATGGTGAGGCAGCTATTCAGAACTGCTATTGGAAAGAGAACAGCACGCCTCCTGTTTCGGTGGCTATAGGAAGAGATGATTGGGGCATGGCTCAGATTGCCAATTGTGTTGCCTTTACGGGAACGGGCACGCTTGCATCCGCTGTTTATCTCGGCGCAACTGCCGAAGGGACAAGCTATACCGATATGCTTACCGTGCTCAACGCTTGGGTTACAAAAAATCAGACGGAGTCTGCAACCTATCGAATCTGGGATGTATATACGGGCATAAACAATGACCTGCCAATTTTTATGATACCGTTTTTTGACGGTACCGGTACTGAAAGCGATCCATTTCTTATCTATACCCCCGAAGATTTGGACAAGGTGCGCAAATATTTGGGAGAACACCATGTGGGTAAACATTTCCGCGTAATGAACAATATCGATGTAACGGAATACCTTTCGGAAGACAGCGCGGGCTACAACGACGGAGCCGGTTGGCTGCCGATAGGAAATAATAGAAAGCCATTTTTTGCTACATTCCACGGTGGCGGGTATGAGATCTCCGGCTTGTGGATAAACCGCGAGACGGAAGATAGTGTGGGGCTATTTGGCGTTCTCGCCCATGCTGCTATTGATAGTCTTAGCGTTGTCACAGGAGCAACCGGTGTGAATGGGAAGAATTATGTCGGCGGTTTGGTGGGAAGTCAAATTGGCGGAACCATTACCTCCTGCTATACCGCAGGTAAAATAGGAGGCGCTTCCTCTGCCGGCGGCTTGGTTGGCTTGCAAGGTGATGGCGCCATCAAGGCTTGTTATGCCACCGGCGCGGTAACCGGAAGCTCAAATGTTGGCGGCTTAGTCGGCTGTCAAAAAAGCGGCACTATTACCGCCAGCTATGCCACAGGTACGGTGAAAGGAGAGAGCAACCCCGGTGGTTTGGTCGGCATTCAAGAAGGCGGCGCCATTACCGCCAGCTACTTCAATACAGAGACTACGGGCCAGACTAACGGAATAGGAAACTCTACAGCCGGCACAGGCTCGACAACAGGACTCACCTCCGCGCAAATGATGGGAATCGACAGTTACAGCGGAATGACAGATTTTGCCACCTATTACACGATGGAGGCGGGTAAAACCTATCCCTACTTCCGCTATCAGGCAGCGCCGGTTTTTGTGAACAAAGTGAATCCATTGCTTGCCGCTATCGAAATCCTTACGAATAACTCCGACAGCCTGCGTCTCTACAAAATAACCTCGGGCGCTCCTGTTTATATCGCTCCCTCTGTTTATAATTTGGCAGAAGAAGACACCAACCTAACCATTACCGGTTACAACCTGACAGCGGGAGACACGCTCGCTTTTGTCAACTACAAAAACAGCGTCGGTGCTTGGGCGCCATCCTACCCGGTATATGCCAAAGTGCTCTCTATGGATACCACGCTTTCGGATCTGACCGTAAGTGGAGATGGAACCTTAACTCCGGCCTTTAATAAAAATACCTTTGTTTACTACGACACCGTCTCTTACGCGACCGCCTCGTTGACTATTGCCGCCACGGCTACCCATCCAAACGCCGTTGTCGCCGATACGGGTACAAAACAACTGAGTGTTGGTCCAAATAGTTTTGTGCTCACCGTTACCGCCGAGGACAACAGCTACACCGGGAAATACACGGTCAACGTATATCGTAAATCCAACGACACCACACTTTCAGCATTGACAGTAAATAGCGAGAATGTGAAACCGGACTTGTCACCGGGCGTGTTCGTCTATTACGACACCGTTGCTTACGCGACCACCACGGCAACTATTGCCGCCACAGCGACAGAGGCA
>JAJDJJ010000008.1 GCA_030267125.1 Bacteroidales bacterium OttesenSCG-928-B11 | reverse complement strand
GTTATGAATTTGAGACTCGGTCAGCTTGCAGACATTTTATATTTGACATGGCACTACCACGCCGAAAGGTGTTTGAGCAAATTCAAATATTCCAGTTAAAAATTCTCGTTTTCATTTTCTCAAATCTTTACCGGACAACAATAAAATCCAATAAAAGCTCCTCATAGATAGAGACTTGGATATATTTCCGGTTAATGTTGGGGCAAGCGGAAACCGCTCCGTCAATTAAGATAGAACCAATAGTAATGCCAGCACGGCATCAGCTGTCTGTGTTTCTCAGGTGAATAAGCAAATCCGTTAGTAACTCAATATTTTTGATCTCCGGAAGATTTGCAAACTTTTGTGAAACACAGTTGTTATCTGCACAGTATTAATCAAAAAATCAATCTTATGGGAATCGTATTGCAGGTATTCATTTCGAGCGTGGCCGTTTATTTCACGGCATGGCTTCTACCGGGCATCTCAGTAAAAAGTTACGGTGCGTCTATCATTGTCGCTATCGTATTAGGACTCCTAAACGCTTTCGTGAAGCCTTTTCTTCAGTTTGTGTCATTACCCATCACCGCATTAACGATGGGGTTATTTCTCTTTGTCATCAATGCTTTGGTTATTATGATCGCCAGTTGGTTACTGAGTAACCGATTTCAAGTCAGCAACTTCTGGTGGGCATTGCTATTCAGTATCATTGTCAGTTTCGTGTCGGGATTGCTGAGTATGCTGATTTCGTAATAAACACATAAAAAAATAAGGGGCTTTTGAAACAGTCCCTTATTTTTTTAATTCACTAAGCAATGGTATTCTCTAAGATTTTATTCTGCTATTTCCGAACATGTTATAGTTTTCTTTCCATCTAATGCCGCATAGTTATTCTGCGGGATGCTTTCATTAAATATCCCGCAATCTCCTTCTTCGGCTGTTTTGGTATAAGAGGCATCCTTATTCAGATAAGAATAATCTACCGAGGGATTTGCGGGATCAACATATCTGATTGTTTCCTCACATGAACAGTTTACAGATTTGTCACAAGATGTGAATGCAAAAACAAATAATGCGCTAACTAATAAAAGTGATAATTTTTTCATGTTTGATTTTTTTATGGGTTTTATGAATTTATAATTACAAATATAGGTTATACTGTTAGTCTTCAACACAAGTGATCGTTCTAATAATCGTACTTTTATCCGTATATATTATCTCGCGATCATTATCAAATTTCGAACACTCTTCTAATTCTTCGGCGATATAATAAAAAACTCTTCCCTGCACGGTTAGCTCGGGAGTGGTATTTGGCGGATTAGAGTGATATTCTGTTTGCATCACCTCATCACATTTGCACAACTTCGATTTATCGCAAGAAAAAAGCAGAATAGCAAGGGATAATCCGCACAAGAGGAAAGTTATTTTTTTCATTATCATCTTTTTTGAAATAAACGGCAGGCAAATATACTGTTTTTAAGAATAAACGCCAAGAGGAGAAAAACAGATCTGAGAAAAAATATCAACACTGCATTTTTAATATACACTTTTTTAATCATCAATCATTAAATATGTTATATAAATCATATCACCTCGTAAGCTTTGATTTTCATGTTTATTCACACGTCGACCAGATCTCGAGTTCGTTAAAATTAGCGACTTTTGCAGCATGAATCGAGTATGACACGGGATCACTTAACAAGATGATTATCCCTTCATGCGAACCGCATACACCCTAAAAAATAAAAGCATCCTGTATGAAACTATGGATAATATTACTCCTCTCAGCCTTGGGACTAACTTCCTGCGGGAGAATTGCCGCCTCTGACAACAACACCAACAAGCCTATTCTTATTGAGGAGCTCTCGAATGATCAGATTGATTCCATTCTGTTCTGCGTGAATACTGAGTTTAAGTTACAAGCGTTAGACTCATTGGTGGACAATATTTTCACTAATCTCAACGGGACTCTCCTCATCGCCCGAAATGATACAGTAATCATCAGAGAATCAAAAGGATATTGCAAGCTGTATGCTCATAAAAAGGGATATGAAAAGTGGAGCCAATCGGAATTCGAAAAAGCGCGTAAAGAGACGGACAACTTGATTAACAATGACACATACTATGAATTGGCCTCGATTTCCAAACAATTTACTGCTGCTGCCGTACTCAAATTAGTAGATGATGAAAAGCTGAAGCTAACAGATTCGTTATACAAATTTTACCCCGAATTACCTTACAAAAATGTGACAATCCACCAGCTTCTTTCCCACACTTCAGGCCTTCCCGAATACTTCGATTTCCCAATTTCATGGTTTGACACTTCACAGCTACTTACAAATCAGGAGTTGATTTCTGTTTTGGCTATACAAAAACCAGCCGTGCAATTTAATCCCGGTTATAATTACAAATACACGAACACCAACTACGCATTGTTAGCCGCCATTGTGGAAAAAACCGCCGACCTACGTTTTGAGGATTACGTGCGTGAAAACATATTTCGACCGGCCGGCATGACGAAAACATTCTATATCACAGAATTGGAGTCTCATCCGGAAATCAAGCGAGCATACGGGCACTTGGGTGACAAGTCTGAACTACCTCGATACTATTTAGACGGCACCGTAGGTGACAAAGGAGTATATTCTACCCCCGAGGAACTTTTAAGATGGAAACTCAGCTATTTTAACAAAAAAAACATCATTCCCGAAGAGCTTTTGAAGAAAGCCACCTCGAAGCAAAACTACATTAAAGGCCGGGGTGTCGCGCCGGAAATGTACGGTTATGGCCTCCGTATCGAAGACAACAAGAATTTCGGGAAATTGATTTACCATGGCGGTTTGTGGCGCGGCTATCAACATGTGATGGTTTATCGTCCCGAGGACGAAACGGTGATCATCTTTCTCAGCAATTTCCGCAACCGAGCCCACATCGGAAAAAGCAATCAAATCCTCCATTTACTGGATGGAGCATAATTTATCGTTCATGCAATTCGCATCAAATAACCACTTGCTACTTATCAAAAAAAATGTATTTTTGCCGCTGCAAAATTGCCTTGTGGTGTAATGGTAGCACAGCAGATTCTGGTTCTGTTTGTATGGGTTCGAGTCCTATCAAGGCAACTTTTTTACTCTCCTCCTCACAGCACCACCACCGTTCCCAGTAGTTTCTGCTTTTTCCCATTGATAGGTTTTAGGATCAAAACATAGCTGAAAACTTGATTTTTAATCAGCTTGCCATTCACTGTGCCGTCCCAGCGAAAATAAGGATCGCCGGAATGAAAGACCGCTGTGCCCCAACGGTCGTAGATTGTGATTGTCAATTCACTGACCTCATTGGCATTGGCTAAAAAAAAGCTGTCGTTATATCCGTCAAGCTCCCCGGGTGAGATCGCATTGGGGAGGAAAATATTGAACGGACAATGTTCAATTTGGTGATACGCTTTAGCCTGGCAATCGTTCTCAGAAACAACAACTTGATAAATACCGG
Source organism: Bacteroidales bacterium OttesenSCG-928-B11 (assembly GCA_030267125.1). Taxonomy (GTDB): domain Bacteria; phylum Bacteroidota; class Bacteroidia; order Bacteroidales; family WCHB1-69; genus JAGVVH01. The sequence goes on along the minus strand of JAJDJJ010000008.1, from coordinate 44,038 downwards.
GTTGAGCGACTTCGATGGACGCTGAAATTTCACCGGTATTCCACTGGATGACAGGATTCGGCGTGACGGCGTGTAGTGTAGCTGAATAATTTTGACAGAAATCCTCGGGAGTGACGGCAATCGAAACACGGACATCCGGAACGGTCAGTGTCAAATAAACGATACTGTCGCAACCAAACTGATCGGCTAAAGTAAATTCGTAATGATAAACCCCGGGGTACTCGTGAACCGGTATCTGCAATCCTTCCTTCCGGTAAGGTTCTCCCAAACAAATCACATCTTCCAACCAGATTTCCGAAGGTTTGACAAAATCCAAAGACAACTGGACAACACTGTCGCAACCATTTACAGTTAGCAAAGAATCAACGTGTATCCCCGATTCGCACAATGTGTCACCTTGGTAAACATAGAAATTCGGCGGACAGAGACTAACCTGCTCTTCCATGAAATAGCGGTCATGAACTGTCAAATGCAGCGTGACGATACTATCGCAAAGTGCCTGTTGAGTTTGGAGATTTGCAATATATGTTCCTGTTTGCGAATAGCTATTCCCGTTGAAATAATAAAGATCCCCATCACAGATATCTTCTTCTATAGTAATATGATAAACCGGATTCACGTGCAGTGTCAGCTGGTAGACGCTATCATCACCCAATATAGTTTTCAAAGAATCATAATAAATTCCAGGCATGCCATATTTTTTCCCTCTGAAAAGATAGCCTTCGCCCTCGCAAATTACAACTTCCTCTTTAAAGAGATAGTCCTGATGCACAATAAGAACTAAGGAAAAAACACTGTCACAACCCCGATCCGTAATGAGTGGAATGTTGTAGCTTCCGGCTTGATTATAGCTTTGTCCATGAGAATAGAAAGGGAGGTCTTCAATCTCAATGTGGACTGTTTCTGCCGTATAATAAGATGGATGAGCCGTAAGATGCAAAACATTAACACTATCGCAATCATAAATCGTGCCGACCACCACGCTTGCCGTAGTATCCCGAAGCACATGAAAATCAAACCCATATTCACTGTAATTCGTTCCGACACAAGCCGTATCTAAAATTTCATTCTTCAATTCGATGACATGCAGTTCGTGGTAAAGCGTATCCACATAAGGAGGAATGCAAATGGAATTATAAAATGTGACAATGGCCGTTAAATGATAGCGCCCCGTGTCGGTGAATATATGCGTAAACTCATCCGCAACAAAGGGCTGCAATCCCTCTAAAATCCAAATAATTGTATCGAATTGATATTGCGAATAGATACTAAAATCGATGGGCTTGTCAGTGCAGTACCTATAGCCTTCAGGGATCTGCGCGGATGGCGTTTGGCTGATCAGCATGTCGTTTTCGAACGGTATAGCATTGGCACCCACTGCATAACCATAGCCTTGTGCACCCCCAAAACCATAGATAAAGGCAAAAAAACCATCGTCCCCCTCCAAATGGTGCGTGCCATTTGAAATGGTGATGCGAGCATACGAATAGTTGGGATTACCGGCAACCGGGTGGATACTTCCTGCCGGCAACGGATTGTTATTTAGCCGGATAGTGGATGCGCTAACAGTAGGCATGACAATATTAACATAATGCGTAGTAATGCTTTGCGCCGTAAACGTACAAAATACAATCTCCTTGATTTGTTGCTCAATAGGAGCGATCCAAATCATGGAAGGATCCCCCAGCGCAGAATTGTCGTAAAATGATGTGGTATTATAAAGATATACAGCCGCCGGCATGGAAGTTTCTATGTAATTTGCTTTTTCTGAAGAAGCCAGATAATAGCTATAACTTTCTAATGCGTCGATGGTTGCAACAAGCAATCCGTCAACCTTCACCTGTGTTTCATCAGCGGAAGCGGTGATCTTGACAAAATCCCCACTCCTACCTAACGAGGCGGTGACCACAAAATGACGTCCCCAATAGTTGACCGGAATCGCTTGCTCGAAAATATGATCATACCCGGCATCCATTCCGGCAGGAATCCCGGTCAGCACATTCCCATTAAAGACGGCAATTTTCTTGCATTCCCGACTCTCAACTATCGATCCCGAGAGGTCGCCCGGCGTTTCACCAACCGCTGAAAAAACTTGATAGCACTCCCCTTCGTTCAACATTACGGAAAATGTGGTGTTGGCGGCATGTCCTCCGAGTGTATTTTTACTTGGCGTGATATCTACCATTGTTGAATCCTCCGTGGCTATAACGATAAAACAACTGGTGTTAGAATTCGGGAAATGCTGTCCATCAGACTTGTTTGATGGGATAAAGCACTGAGTGACATATTTTTCCCCTAGCGCATGCGTAGGCAATACGATGGAAGCGTCGAAAGAGTTGGTGGCTTCGTTGGAAATAAACAGTGAAATAGTATCTGTAGCCGTAATTTTGAGACCGAGTTGCGAAACAACTTCGTAATTTGTATTATAGCCTTGTGCATCCGGAATGGAAAAAGTTCTCATTGCTCCACCGGTAACTGTATCGCTAACACTCCATCCGCTCGACGGGTTTGTTATTGTCACCAAGCAAGTCCGGGGAGCGCTTGCAATGACTGTGATTTTGCTATTAGTGTCAGAACCATTGCCGCGGTAGCCATTTCTCATGAAAGTCGCATAAAATTCTGTCCCTTGCGTGGAAATCTCTTGTCCCCACAGGTCTTGGCAAGTTAAAAAAACGAGAACAGGCAGCAGCAAAAAACAGATGTATCTCTTTGACATAGTGACAAATGTTGACGTGCAAACATAATAAAAAATTCATTCTGTTTGCACGTCAACAAAAGGCCGGGCACATCCTGGCGTTGATCGAAATCTCCTATCAACCTACGGTATATTAATTATTTCTCCTGATCCGGATACCTTCCCTTGTATTATCGGATTTCCCCGGTAATAAATCTTCCCACTACCGGAAATCTTGTAAGTCAATCGTTCGATAATCGTTGTATAACTTGATCCGCTACCGGAAATTTCACAGTCAAGGGTTTGGAAAATGACCGGCAAGGCATGCAACTTGCCCGAACCTTGCACATCCACTTCGCCGAAATTCACCTCTCCCCCTTTAAGCTCTATCTCACCGGATCCACTGATGTCAACATCCAACGAATGGGCAAATGTAGGCGCATAGTTCACGAAATCTCCCGACCCTGAAATATCTATGGAGAGTTCGTTTACATTAATTGAATCATAACACACAATGCTTCCCGAACCGTTAATATCTATCTCTAATTCAAAACCGGAAATCGGGGAGATGACACTAACGTAGCCGGAACCATCATTGTCAATCTCTCGCAACCGGCGTGAATTAGTTGTGATTTTCAACATTGTGGGATCCAGATTGCAATAACGTCCCCGTTGCCCCGGATTACGAGTCGGCTCAATGTACAACGTTCTACCAATCACATTAATATAGAGATAATCCAGCACGTTGTCATCCGTACTGATTTCAAAAAACGGAACGCCATCGACCTGGGAATAATCCAACGTCACGGGTGCGTTTATTTTAATTTCATCATAATCGGCAATTTGTATCTGCTTGGTGATCACGTTGCCATTACCGCGAATATGATGTTTGGAGTCTCCACAAGAAGAGAGTGAAAAGATGATTGCGGGCGCAATAGCTAATAAAAGATGTATCTTTTTCATAATATTATTGTTTTAAATTGTTTATTTCTAAAATTTGAATCCTCCCGAAAAGCCAATCCAAAAGTCTAATTTTGTATCATCCATTTGATAGGAATAGAATGAGTAAGGCAACTCAAAGAAACGATCCGTGTCAGAGTTTTGGATCATCAGGTTGAAGGTAGGACCGAGAAAGATTTTGAAATGATCCACAATGCGGAGGTTGACAAGCGGAGCAAACCGGATCAGGGCATTGTAGTAAGAGGTTTCGAAATAGTGTTCAAAATTATTGTATCCATCACTGATTTCCGCATTAAAAAGTTGATGGTATGATAATTCAAAATTCATTCCGATTCTGTTTTTCCACAAAAACGAGCTACCAAGACCAAATCCGGGAGCGAAAAACAGGTCTGAAAACCCCATACCGATCGACCAGATCGTGTAGAGTTTTCGCACGCCGCTACGAAATGTCAGCGAGGCGTGGATAAACTCCGAACCTTCGACACCAAATTCCAGCACGCCGCCTTTTCTCACAATGTTGATCAACCCAAAAGGAACACCATCAGCGGTATCTCGCACATTGACGATTCCCATTTGAAAACCGCCTCGTTTTGTAACATTTACCACGCTGATCTGGCAAGATGATTTGTTTGCCACATTCACGCCACCGGCCATTTGAAAAACTGTTGTATCCGAAACATTCGCTCCTCCCGCAATTTGCGCTCCGGCTTTTCGAGCGACATTCGCTCCACCCGCAAGCTGTGCATGGGCATGTCGGGCAGCATTGAATCCAGCCGCAGCCTGTACTGTAGACCGATCAGCAAAATTGAATCCACCGGCAAACTGTGTGGAAAGTCCCTTCATCGTGATATTGAATCCAGCCGCAAATTGCGCATTTTTACTCTCAACCGTATAATTCTGGTTAGTGCCGGTGATATTAAAACCGGCGGCAAATTGCGCACCTTTCACCTCATACCGATTTACATTAAAACCGGTTGCCATTTCCAAACCGTGAACGCCACCCGTAACGCCACCCACCAAATTGAATGAGAAGTTGAAAATGGTGCCGGGCGTGTTGATCCACGAAGTGCCCAACGGCGTGACGAATGAAAATTGAGCAACTTTCTTATGAGGGGAAAGAGTGTCGGAGGTTGCCTGAATGATGGTGGTGGAATCTTGCGGAATAGAATCCTGCGCAAGCACGGTATTCCCAATTGAAATGGCTGTGAGAGCTAACGCTGCTAAAAAGTTCTTCATATCTTCAAAAAATGTTGTTTTTTCAATGATATGACAATCCTTCGCAATTAATCCGGTATCTTGTTGTGAAAAAATATTCTCATTCTCTTTTTTATCGTTGAGAACCAATTCATTATTTTTCAAAAGAAGTAAAGATGACGAGTCATTTATTTGTAAAATTGAATCCTTTTCTTGTTCGATTATTCCTTTTTTTGGAGGATACAGAATAACGTGGTAGCCTATTCGCTCATACCGATTTGTGTCAGGGAAGATGTTCTGAAGAACCGCATCCAGTTCCTCATTTTCCACCGAAATGGAGACGAATCGGTTTTCATCAAGCGCATCGGGATTATATGAAAAAAGAATATTCGTTTGATCGGTTATACTCTCAAGCACAGATAGTATCGCCTGATTTTCAACATTTAAAGACACGCGGATAGACTCACCGTTTTTTTGCGCCCGCACCTGTTGCAATCCTCCAAAAATGACAGCCAACATGATGATCCACCGGCTACAATGAAATGATATATGTCTCCTCATTTTTAATAAATTGCAATGAAAGTGTGCGTGTGATAATCCATAATATGTTGTCGATAGAGTCGTTCGGCATGAATCCTGTGGTGATGGTCATCTCGCCAATGGCCGGATCCGCAAAAAGAATCGCCACTTTGAATTGTTGTTGAAGCTGCTCCACAACCTCCCGCAACGGCACCGACTTGAATGTGATCTCCTGCACATCTACCTCCTCTGTCATCTCCTGCTTGAGATCACTTTCTTCCAAATCGTTTGGGATAATATTTTCAATTTCATCGATTTCATTATCCTGATCGATATTGATGGGTTGTATCTCCTTTTCAATCAAAACAAATTCTTTGGTAGCAGGATTATACTCCCCTATTTCGCCGGCTGCCACCATAAGCCCTGGATTATTATCAGTATAAAACTGCACCAAACCTTCCTCCACTTCCACGCTGACAACCTCCCCCTTATTTGCGGAAACGGTAAAAACGGTTCCTATATCCTTAATTTTCGTTTCACCGGCAAAAACCGTCAGTTTCTCTTCCCTTTCGGATGCTTTCACCACAAACTTCGCCTTTCCGGTTAACTCAATCTCATTCTTCTTTTTCTTATGATAAACAATCTTTGCCCCTGTCTCCAAACTCACTTCGCCAATATCTTCAATAACAACATATTCAATTTGATTTTCCGCTGCAAATTGAATAGTTTGACTTTCATCTATCTTAAAAAAAGTGAAAATACCAATGAGGACAAGCACTATTGCTGCTACACCGGAATAGATCCATCGCTGAGTGAGTCGGGGGTTATATTGTTTATTCTTAGGATTCTGTTCGGTATACGTTTTAAAAACACGCAACGACTCTTGCGTGTCGGGAACGGGCACTTTGTCCGGCAAGTTGGTCAGTTGGAACAGGGTGGTCATCTCCTCAAAGTACTTCTCATTTTCAGCCGATTGCGAAAGCCATTGCGTTAACTGCTGAAGCTCCTCGGGCGAGGCATCCCCACTGAAATATTTTGATAGTAAAAGATCTATTTCTTCTTCGTTCATGGTTGTTTATTTATCAAAAAGCAATACAATCAAAAGCATTAAATAATCCTTTAATGAAACACGCAACATCCGAAGCGCTTTCACGATCTGCGTTTCCACCGTATTGGTTGTTATGTTCAGCCGTTGGGATATTTCCCTGTGTGAAAGATACTCATACCTACTCAGCTTGAAAACCTCCCGACAACGCGGTGGCAACGCCTCAATCGCCAGTTCAATCTGCTCCGAAAGTTCCCGTGCGGCAAATTGTTGCTCCGTAGAATTACAACTATCTCCTTGTATATACCCTAGTTGCTGATGAGCTCCTTCTTTAATTTGCCGATTTTTAATCCTGTTCAGACACTCATTGTGGACAAAGCGATAGAGATACGATTTCATAGAGGTATGTATTTCAATTTTGCCTGCCTGATCCCAAAGTTTACAAAACATTTTCTGCACAATATCTTCGGCATCTTCTGCATTCTGAACCATGCTGTAAGCATAAAGATACAAAGGCTTATGCCATGTAACAAACAGGTTTTCAAATGTTTTGTAATCTCCGACTTGCAAGCCTTCAATTGCCTTCAATTTTTCCAAAGCATTGTTTTTTGGGTCGTGCAAAAGTAATGCTTTTGGAAGTTATGACAATTGAACGGGGCAAATCCAGTATACCATTGCGAAAAAGATTCTATCTTCTTGGCGAAAATCATATCTTTGCCGACCAATCTGTTTCGTCCATGAGAAAAGATAAACTCTTGCTATTTACCTTGTTGCTTTTTTCCTCGTTTTCTCTTCTCTCCCAACGAGACAGCACATCAAGAGCGCATATTGTGCAGGGAGTTATCAGGGAAAACAACGGCATTTTAGTGCAATACGCCTCCATTTTGGTGGAGGAGACACAGCAATATGTCGCCGTCAATGAGAAGGGGGAGTTTTCCTTCACGCTGCCTAAGGGAGAGTATAAACTCATGATCCAACATATTAGTTATGAGACGAAAGTACAGGCAATCACTGTTCCAACAAAAGGGGGTCTCGACATCATATTGACTGCCAAGGTATTTAAACTCCCACCGGTACAGGTTTCAAAGAACAAGGAAGATCCTGCTTATCGCATTATGCGTCATGCGATTGCAAAAGCGCCTTTCTATTTAAAGCAACTTTCGGAATACCAAGCCACCACTTACGGGAAGGCGATCATGAAGGTTGTCGCGATGCCTAAATATGCGACAAAATTGATGAATCTGTCGGATGAAATCGATATTTCTATAAAAAAGGGCGACATCTTCGTCCGGGAGAATATCAGCGAATTTTCACTCAAAGGCGATTCCACGAATCAAAGTGTCAAGTCTGTACGAAACTCATTTCCCGAGTTTCTCGATGTGTCGGGGTTGGATTATTTCAGTTTATTCAACATCTATCGCGAATCTAATTACCTTATCTCGCCCGTTTCCAAACAAGCGTTCTCGGTCTATCATTTCAAGCTGATCTCTTCAGTGCGCGATGAAAACGACCATCTCGTGCATCAAATCGAAGTAAAACCGAAAAACAACAATCCGTATGCCTTTTTTGGATTTATTTATATCGTTGAAAGCAGTTGGCATGTACACTATTTTGATCTTGATGTCAACATGAATTACGGTGTTGCCAAGGCTTTTATCAACATAAAACAAAATTTCGGACAACTATCACCCAGTGTCTGGATGCCGACAACAAGTTACCACACACAACGAATAAAAATAATGGGTATTGAGGTTTCGGTTTCGATGACTAATTCGGTGAAATACCATAATTTCAAGATCAACGAGAAGATGGTTTTACCCGTGAGGGGGAAAAAACCGAAAGTGGCAGAAGGCGCAAAGCCTGTTTCTCCGAAAGTGGAGAAAATTAACGAAGAAATCGACGATATGCTTTACAAAGGGAATCTCTCGAACCGCGAAGCCATAAAGCTTGCAACACTGATTGAGAAACGGACGGCATTAGAAGAAAAAGCGGAAAGAGACACCACCAAGTCGGAATATGAGTTGAGCGGGAGATTAGATACGTTTGAGCGGGATTCTTTGGCCGAGGAGCGGGATGATGCCTATTGGGATGAAAACCGGCAAGTTCCACTGGCCACCGAAGAGGAATTAGCCTTTGAGGTAAAGGCGCAGCATGATTCAGTGAAAAAAGCAAATTTCTCCGATGTCGTTGCTAAAGTAAAAAAGCAAAAGACAAAAAAACACAACCTCTATTATGGTGCGGATGGTCTTGACAGCTACTTCAATTTCAATCCTGTGGATGCCGTGAAATTAATGCCGGGATTCTATATTTCGGGACAGTTTAAAGATACGACCTACGTGCGGTTTAACGGGGCGGCCGGCTATTCATTCGGACAGGAAAAAGTCATCTTTTCGTCACAACTGGCATATCATTATCTTCCCGAAAAAATAGCGTCCATCAAGCTCGCCGGCGGAAAAGATAGTTGGGATTTCAACACGGAGAGCGGAATCAAACCGCTGGGAAATACGCTCGGAACTCTCTTTTTCAAAAATAACGCCAAGAATTTCTACGACAGGGCATACGTTGAATTACAGCACAAAATTGAACCGTTCAACGGGTTCAGCACCTTTTTCTCTTTCGGTTACGAATGGCGGGCGGAGTTGGAAAATCGCTCCGAATACGCTTTCTTTTTCCGAAATCGGAGAGATTATCCGGTTAACATACCCGACAATGAATATATCAACAACGACCCATCATTAGTAAGTGGCGGCAAAGGGGCGATTATGCAGATTCGATTGGAGTACACACCCAAAACCTATTACTACTACTCCGGTCGTCAGAAGATCAATACTCAATCCGGGATGCCCACAATCTCTCTTGTTTGGCGCAAAGGGATCCCCGGGGTTTTCGGCAGTAAAACGCAATTTGATTATCTTGAACTGGGTGTAAAACAACGGATCAGATTCAACCAGATGCACGCCTTCCATTACCATGTCACCGGTGGTTTTTTTCCGGCAAAAGGCAAAATGCACTTCTCGGAATTTAAACACACTCAGATTTACGTTTTCCCACTCACGTTAGGCCCTTTCTTCACCTCATTCCACACGCAAGACGTCTACAAATACGCTTCCAACGAGTGGCATCTTTCCGCTTTTTTCCGCTATGAATCACTATACCTATTGTTTAAATTTATCCCGGGACTAAATGGAACATTGATCAGGGAAAATATCTACCTGTCATATTCAAAAACGCCAATATCAGGCAACTATATAGAACTAGGCTACTCTATGGATCGGATTTTCGCACTTTTCAGAGTGGGGATTTTCGTGGGATTTGAAGACTTTAATTACAGCGGGTGGAACCTCAAGCTGGGAGTCGATCTTCCTTTTTGAAATAAAAAATTATTAACAAATGTATTTTAAATAAAAAATTAATATATCTTTGCGACGAAATTTTAAAAACATACCATTATGGCTGGAGTAAACAAAGTAATTCTTATTGGAAATTTGGGGAAAGACCCCGAAATCAGAACATTTGAGACCGGTGCGAAAAAGGCATCGTTTTCCTTAGCGACCACCGAAGCATACAAAGATCGCGACGGCAACCGGGTAGAAACTACAGAATGGCACAACATTGTGTGTTGGCGCAACTTAGCGGACATAGCAGAGAAGTATTTAACGAAAGGAAAACAGATTTACGTGGAAGGCAAACTTCGAAATCGCAGTTGGGAAGATAACGGAGTAAAAAAATACATCACTGAAATAGAGGCTTCCACCTTCACCATGTTGGGACTAAAAGGCGACGACACAAACCGTTTGCCCGAAAGTCGTGTCACACCGCCAACACCCCCACAAGAACAAACACCCCCTAACGATGAGTACCAAGGAGTTGACGATCTACCATTCTAAATTAGCTGGGAATTAGAAATTGGGGCGTTAAGGGTTGAAAAACAAACCCCAAACGCCCCAACCCCTAACATTATTGAATCCAGTTTTTGATCTCTTCCAGTTGTACCGCCGGAACATCCATCTTCAACTTCTTTCTCATGCCGCCTAAGTCATTAAGCAACTTGTTGGGATTGGCTTCTTTGAGACTATCTATTGTTTGGATATTGAGTTTTCGAAGGGCTGGGATCCAAGCTTCGGGAACACCGGCAGCCTTAAATTCTTCATCCGTGCTGGCTTCTGCTTTCTTGATCGGGCGCATTTGCGGGAAGAAAAGCACATCTTGAATAGAGGGAGAGTTGGTCATGATCATGGACAGACGGTCGATGCCGATACCAAGACCGGCAGTTGGAGGCATACCAAATTCCAACGCCCGTAAGAAATCCTCGTCTAACACCATCGATTCGTCATCGCCGCGTTTACCTAATTCCAACTGATCCTCAAAACGTTTCCGCTGATCGATGGGATCGTTCAACTCTGAATAAGCATTACAAATTTCTTTACCGTTACAAACAGCCTCGAAACGCTCGGTCAGGCCGGGCACGGAACGGTGTTTCTTCGTCAGCGGCGAAGTCTCGATCGGATAATCGTAAATGAAAGTAGGTTGTATCAATTTTGCCTCGCACGTTTCCCCAAAAATTTCATCAATCAATTTGCCTTTACCCATCGTTGCATCAACCTCCACACCGACACTACGTGCAAATGCCGCCATTTCTTCCTCGCTCATATTCGAGATATCCGTACCGGTGAAATGTTCGATCGCTTCATACATCGTATAGCGTTTCCACGGACGTTTGAAGTCTACTAAATTATCGCCAACCTGTATCTCTGTTTTTCCATGAAGGTCAAGAGCCACACGTTCCACCATCTCTTCCACCAAATCCATCATCCAAAAATAATCCTTATAGGCGACATACAACTCCATTTGGGTAAACTCCGGATTGTGAAAACGGCTCATTCCTTCATTTCTAAAGTCTTTCGAAAATTCATATACCCCGTCATATCCTCCAACAATCAACTTTTTAAGGTACAATTCGTTAGCAATACGCAAGAACAAAGTCATATCCAATGTGTTGTGATGCGTTTTGAATGGACGGGCAGCAGCACCGCCGTACAACGGTTGCAATATAGGTGTTTCCACTTCCAGATACCCTTTCTCATTCAAGAAATTACGCATGGAATTAGTCAGCTGGGTGCGTTTCACAAACGTATCACGCACATGCGGATTAACAATGAGATCGAGGTAACGCTGGCGGTAGCGCTGCTCCGGATCTTGAAAAGCATCATACACTGTGCCGTCCTTCTCTTTTACGATCGGAAGCGGGCGCAGTGACTTGCTCAACAAAGTGAACTCCTTTACATGTATGCTGGTTTCACCCATTTGCGTAGTGAAAACAAAACCTTTCACACCAATGATATCTCCAATGTCCAATTTCTTGAAAACACTGTTATACATAGTCTTATCCTCATCCGGACAAAGTTCGTCACGTTTCGCATAGATTTGGATCTTCCCGTAGGCATCTTGCAACTCATAGAAAGCTACTGCTCCCATGATGCGCTGGCTCATGATTCGACCCGCAAAACTAATATCCTGATACAGGGTGTTATCCTTTGGAAAATTCTCATGTATCTCTTGCGTGTTAACATTAATTTCATACAATTCAGCAGGATACGGATTTACCCCCAACTGGATGAGCTCTTCCAATTTTTTCCTCCTGATAATTTCTTGTTCACTTAATTCTATTGCCATTTTCTAAAAATTTATCGGCAAAAATAGTGAAAATTCGCAACTACTCGCCCCTTTCCAAAAAAGGGGTTAACTCTTTTTTTGATTTGTTGAGATGAAGTAAATTTCAGTTCGGCATAACTCGAAAAATTGAAAAGAGTTGAGCGAAAAACCTAAAATCCGTTGAAATTGATATACAGTGGCAGCAACAATAAAACAAATCCCACGAGGATCAAACCTATAATAAACGGCCAGATAAATTTCACCCATTTGGCGTATGGGACTTTGGCAACGCCAAGTACGCCGATCAACACGCCGGAGGTGGGTGTTATCATGTTGGTGAAACCGTCGCCGAACTGGAAAGCAAGCACTGTTAACTGCCGCGAAACCCCGATGATATCGGAGAACTCGGCCATCATCGGAATGGTAAGCGCCGCCTTCGCCGAACCGGACGGAATGATGATATTCAGCAGATTCTGTATCAGATACATCGCTCCTATCGCCCCCTCTTCTCCACTGTTCACCATCGACTGCGAGATCGCATATAGTATAGTATCAATGATTTTACCATCTTCCAAAATGATAATGATTCCACCAGCCATACCTACCACCAACGCCGCAACCATGATGTCTTTACATCCTTCCAAAAAAAGGCGAATGCTTTGGTCGAATTTAAGATCGTAGGCAAAGCCCGCTGCAAAACCCATCGCAAAGAACAGCGCCGCAATCTCCATCACGTACCAATGATAGCCCAATACACCTACTACCAACATGATGATGGTAAGCAATAGGATCATCAGGATAAAATTATGAATCGACTTTCGAATGGCTATGAAGCCGAAAATGATGAAAATGCCCGCCACAATCGGAAAGATGAGTGCGTTATAGGTTTTACTTCCAATGGTGATCGCAGTGAAAGGCATTGCGATGGCACAATAAAGCATCACTGCCGAAATGGCCACAAAAACTATCCAACCGGTGAGTGAGGCTTTTCGATCCACGTCATCGTGTGTGATGTCAGCCTCGCGGTTGCGCCAATATTGATCCAACTTGTAAACCGGCGAGCGTTCGGGCCTCTTCTTGATCCTTGAACAATAAATCAGTGTAAAAACTATCGCAATAACAGTCAGCACTAACCAGCAGATGAAACGGTATTCGATACCCGAAAAAGGAGGCAATCCCGACAATCCTTGTGCAATTCCAATGGTGAACGGATTGAGCATTGCGCCTGCAAATCCTACATGAGCAGCCACATAACACATGAGTACGCCGGTTATAGAATCGTAGCCCATCGAGATGGCCAATGGCACAAAAATAATGATGAAGGCTATTGTCTCCTCGCTCATCCCGAAAATCGCCCCGAATAGACTGAACATCACCATGATTAAAATGACCACCAAATTATTAACTCCCACCTTCTTGAAGAAAGCGTACTGCTGCAACTTCTGCGTACTCCGCAAAAACGACATGATCCCCACATCGATCGCTTTAGTGCTGTTCATAATCCAGAATGCCCCACCGATCATCAGGATGAAAACAATGATATTGGCAGTCCGGACAAATCCTTTGAAGAAAGCGGTGAAAATCTGCCACGTCTGCGGTTCATGATCTATATTTTCGAAAGAGTCGGCCACAACGACATTGCGCTCTGTTCCATCAACCACAATAACCTCCCGCGCAAATTCACCCCCGGGAATGATCCAAGTGAGGAGTGCGCAAACAACAATGATTGAAAAAACAATGGTGAACGTGTGGGGAATTTTAATTTGTTTCATTTGTATAAACATTTGAGTAATAGATTTCTACCCGGTTTAATACAGGGCATGCCAAACTCTCCTCGATATTGATTTTGATTTTTGACGTTTTTATCGTTGGAAAACGGACTATACGTTTATAACCGATGGTGGTTTCGTTTACGATATTGTGCCAACCATTGTCCCAATATGCTATCGAAAATTTCACAATTCGCTGTCCTAAGGGAATATACTCTTGCAGTAATATATGATTGATTTCTTTTTCTTGGGATAAATCTATTTCCAACGAAGCTGTTAAAATATCATCATCCGCGGCCCAGTACCGATCGTAATCATCATCTAACAAATTCATCGCACTGTATTCCGGTGATTTACCACGCACGTTGCTCGCTGTGATTATTGCCTTTTCGGCAATATTTTCAGCAAAAAGCTCGTTTCGGGCGTGGTAAAACTCCATCAAACGGATAGAATCCGCGGGGTGAATCCGTCCTCTTGTGTCGGGTGGCACATTCAAAAGCAGATTAGAATTACGTCCGACCGAGGTGTAGTAAATATCCATCAATTTTTCCACGGATTTCACTTTATCATTTGTTTCAGGGCTATAAAACCACCCCGGGCGTATGGAGACATCGGTTTCGGCAGGAATCCAAAAACCACCGCCTTGTTCGCCGACACCTAAAATCTCCATCGTTCTTTCGCTCGGATTGTTTAGTGTGCACCAATTGGTTTTACCGGCAACACCTTGTTCATTTCCAACCCAACGGCAACTGGAACCGATACCGTTTACCTCAATGGCATGGATCGCTTTCGGTTGGTATTTGCAAACCGTTGTATGGAAAGTATTCCAATCATAAACTTGTTTCTTCCCGTTCTTTCCTTCCCCATTGGCGCCATCGAACCAAATTTCGAACTGATCGCCGTAATTTGCCAATACCTCTTCCAACGTCTTCACGAAAATCTCATTATATTCTTCGGTTCCATAAGTCGGATGATTCCGGTCCCAGGGGGAAACATAGAGCCCAAATTGCAGACCGTACTCTTTACAGGCTTCCGACAGCTCTTTCAACACATCTCCTTCGCCATTTTTCCACAAACTCTCTCGCACAGTATGCGTGCTATAGTTACTCGGCCAAAGACAAAAACCATCGTGATGCTTGGCAGTAAGGATAATTCCCCTCATTCCCGCATTCTTTGCCGTTTCCGCCCACTGCCGGCAATCCAAGTCGGTTGGATTAAACACATTCGGATCTTCTTTGCCATCGCCCCACTCCACATTGGTAAACGTGTTCGGTCCAAAATGCACGAACATATAATACTCCATCTTGTGCCAATCGACAAGTTCCTGACTTGGAATAGCTCCAAACGGCTCAGGTGGTAGCGTTTTATCACATGCGCAAAATGTGAAGGCGAAAACTATAATTGCAAAAAATGCAAGGTAACGCACAGGCGATGCAAGTCTAACAGATCGCAAATGCAATTTAAAGAATATGGTTTTAATCATGGACTGTATGTTTTTAATTTCTATATAAAGCTGTAAAAATAAGGATATTTATCATCCGTCAAATTCGTTCGTCATACTCTTTTTTCACCTTTCCCACAAAAATCCACAAGACAAGCGCACTCGTTGCAAAAGCGGCGGCATCCGAGATGGCCGCGGCAAGCCACACCCCATCCAAGCCCCAAAAGTTAGGCACAATCAACAGCAGAGGAATCAGGAAAATCGCCTGTCGGGAGAGCGACAGGAACGCAGCTGTCTTAGCTCGTCCGATCGCTTGAAAGAAATTCGACACGACCATCTGGAAGCCAATCAGAAAGAAGACTGCCATATCCAACCGCATTCCCCGAACGGTGATGGCTACCAATGTCGGATCGTTGTTGAATGCTCTCGCAATCCAACCGGGGACGGTTTCTCCCAGGATAAATCCACCCAACGAACAAGCGGTGGCAGCGATGATCGCGATCTTCAACGTTGCGAAAACCCTATCCATCCTTTTTGCGCCGTAGTTATATCCGATAATCGGTTGCATACCTTGTGTCAATCCCAACACAATCATCACAATCAAAGAGACAAAGCTATTGATGATTCCGAAGGCTCCAATCGCCAAATCACCACCGAAAAAAGCCAGTTTCCAATTCATGATCACGGTTACCAAACTGGCTAAGACATGGATGATGAATGGTGAAAATCCTATCGCAAAGATATTTTTAATGATACTTGCCGATAGCTTGAAACCGTATCTTTCGAAATGGATATAGGGTTTTTTATTTATGAAATGAGCCAATACCCATACCAGTCCGATTGTTTGCGCAATAACCGTGGCTAATGCCGCACCTTTAATACCCCAGCCAAATCCAAAGATGAAGATCGGGGCTAAGATGATGTTGACTCCCACTGTCAACAGGATAGATACCATGGCTTTGGTTGGATGTCCCGAAGAACGCATCACGCCATTAAGTCCGAAGAACATGTTACCGATCACATTACCCGCCAATATGATCCGCATGAAATCGCGGGCGTAGGGCAGTGTGGCTTCACTCGCTTGGAAGAGTCGCAACAAGTCATCTAAAAAGATCAATGCCAAGACTGAAACGGTAGTACCGATGCAGAAAATGAGGAGTGTAGCGTTTCCAAGTGTGCGGATGGCATCCTCCTTGCGTTGTTGTCCCATACGGATTGAGACCATCGCTCCTGCTCCTGCTCCAACTAATGTGCTGAATGCAATCATCAGGTTCATGATTGGGAAGGTGAGCGCCAAGCCCGAGATGGCTAATGCTCCCACACCCTGCCCGATGAAAATCCGATCGATAATATTATAGAGCGAACTGGCGGTTGTAGCTACAATCGCAGGCAATGCGTAGTCAAGGAGTAATTTCCCTACAGGTTTTTCCGCTAATTCATTTTTATCTAAGGCCATGCGCAATCATCTCCGCTTTGATCCTTTGCAAATTGCTCAATAATGGATTGTTATTTTTCATTAAACGGTGGTATCGCCAAGCACCTCTCAATTTCGCAAATGCTTTTTTGTATGAGTAGAACGGAATCAATATGGCGTATGCGGAGAATGCGAGTAGAATTCCTCCCCACCATGTGAAAACGATCCAACCGATAATAAACCAGGTTAAGTACATCAACGGAAAGGTCAAAATCACACCGGGTGCGAAATTCATCGAAGAGTGTAACTGACGGTCTTTAATTTTGCGTTTTAACAGTGCGGGAAAAAAGAATGGCAAACCGTTTGTTATCAATCCGAAAAGAAAAAACGGGAAGAGCAGTACCAACCCCAACGATTTCATCAACAACGAGGAGATCGTGATCTCTTTTCCTACCAGCCAGTTTTTAATTCCCAATTTTTTCAAACCCCGTTCATAGTAAAGCGCATCATCCATTCGTTTGGAATGACGTTCGGGGTTGCATTCCAGCATCTTATCCAACTCCTCCACGATTTGCATGTCTTCGAGCTTCATTTCATATAGATCATCCGGATTTTTGCCTTTTTTCAACAATCTATCTTCCCGAATCATCTTACGAATGGTGTCATACTGCGGGTAATATTCCGGACCTTCATCCACCGTCAACTCCTTCACTTTTTCGCGGGCTAGTTCATTCAGTTTCAGATAGGCGTTATTGGGTTGAGTTTCGTACAACTCCTTCAGATGTTCAATAGTGAATGTTTTTCCGACAGTGACCAGCACGCGGGAGCGGATGTTGTAATAATCCTCATAGTAAATGTTGACAGGCAGGATTTTCAGTCCCAGTTTGAAGTCAGCCATAGCTTCCGCTTCAAATGCCACCCGGGGAAACCCTTTTTTAAAGGTTCCAAGATAGTTGCCACTCTGATGTGAAGCTTCAGGGAACATCACCAGTGTATTGCCTCTGTTGAGCACGTGCGCCGCAATATCGAAAATACCACTATTTGCGCGTACATCGCCACGATTGCCGTCACGGTTGCGGAAACTGGGTAAGATCTTCAGAAAATACAATAATTTAGCCACGAAATCTTTCTTGAAAATATCACCGCGGGCAATGAAAACCGGCTGCCGCTTGTCCGGATACATATACAGCAACGTCAATGCGTCGGTCAACCCGTTTTGATGGTTGCCAATAATAAATACCGGCTCTCCCGGTTTGGGAATATCCTCTTGGTTTACAACACGATATTCTTTGTAGTAAATATTATTGTGATTAAACCGTAAGTAACGGTTGCATAAATCATATTTCCAAGAATATTTGTCTATGTCTGAAAAATTTATCATCGATACAGTTTGAAGTTAATCTATTATTCTCCCGTTCAGTTATTCAACTATTGTAAGTTCCTGAATGATGTTCTGTGCATTTGCGAATTTATCAACCACGAATAAGAAGTAGCGGATATCCAAACTGATGTTTCGACAACGACTCACATCGTAGTTTATATCACTCATGGTTCCTTCCCACACACGGTCGAAATTGACACCGATCAATTCGCCATTGGCATTGAGCACAGGACTACCTGAATTTCCGCCGGTAGTATGGTTACTTGCAATAAATGTCACCGGCATCTCACCACTTGTATTCGCATAGCGCCCGTAATCGCCATTCTCATATAATGTTTTCAATTTAGTATCCACGGTGTAATCGTACACATTCGGATCTTCTTTCTCCATCACACCTTTCAGTGTAGTATAGTATACATACTCTTTCCCATCTTCGGGATAAAAGCCCCTTACTTGCCCGTAAGTCACACGCATTGTGAGATTTGCATCAGGATAAAACCGTTTATTCTCGCCATCTTTTTCCATTAGCGCAGCAACATACGTGCGATATAAAAGGTCTATTTTCTTGTTAATTTTCACCATTTCACCGTAGTTATCATGATATTGTTCGTAAGCGGGAATGAGCAGTGCAAAGAGTTCGCTTTTTTCTAATTTGGCAAACATCTTCCGGTTTCCTTTCTCCACAAAAGTCTTGAAAGATTCCGCGTCGCTAAAAATAGTGTTATCGTAAATCCTCACTGCCAAATCATCAAACATGGGCTTAGGCATACCTACAAATTTTTTCAGCTCTTCAGGAATCAACACAGGGTCAATGGTGGTAAAATAATAGTGCAATAATGATGAAAAAACCTCTTTATCAATGGATTTATATAAGCTCTTGTAAAAACTCTCGCCACTTTTCACCAGCTTCTCTTGCGCTGCAGCCCACTGCTCTTCTGTGGTAGTTTTATTTTTCGCCAAATAGACGAACGGCAACACATTTCTGTATGCAAAATTAACCAGCTCGATAGCTGGGAAAGTCTCCATAAAATAGCTATTCCGTATCAAGTAAGGTTCTAATGCAGTATAGTTGTCTTTTAAATCGGACAGCACAGTACCGTATTTTTTCCTGAGGTCGGCATTACTGTTTACCCATTTCGCAAACTCCTCTTCTTCCCGTAATTTTCGGTCAATTGCCTTGCTCTCCTTTAACCCTTTACTCTCTCCAATCCACTTTTTCCAACCATTGGAAATCGAGTTCGCTTTTCCGGAATATAACAGTCTGGTTTCCACTGACTGATCCATATATTTCTTCATGATATCCAAGCGCACACCCCGTTGGTGAATCGCCACCGGGTTTTGAAAGTCTGTGATTTGACGCACCGCATCGGAGATGAGGAATTGACGGGTCGTGCCCGGATAACCAAATACCAAAGTGAAATCATTCTCTTCCACACCTTTAGTAGAGATTTTAAAGAATTGCTTAGGGTGATACGGCACATTATCATTGGAATAATTCGCCGGTTTTCCATCTTTTCCGCAATAGATACGATAAAGCGAGAAATCACCGGTATGACGCGGCCACATCCAGTTGTCGCTGTCACCTCCAAATTTACCGATGCTTTCCGGCGGTGTACCTACCAACCGCACATCCTTGAACGTTTCATTTACGAACATAAAATACTGATTTCCATAATAAAATGGTTTTATTACAGCTTGGTAATGCGTACCTTTCACCGCTTCGGAAGTAAGTCTCGCAATATTCTTCTCTATCAACTTGTCCCGTTCCGTCACCGACTGATTAAGGGCTGTACCTTCCAGCACCTTCTCCGTCACATCCTCCATGCGCACCAAGAATGTGACCGTCAACCCCGGGCAAGCCAGCTCCTCCGATTTGCTTTTCGCCCAAAAACCGTTATGCAAATAGTTGTTTTCCAAGGTGCTTAATGATTGCACCATCGAATATCCACAATGATGATTGGTGATCAGCAGTCCTTCTTCCGAGATTAGTTCCCCCGTACAACCGCGCCCGAAAAGGACGATGGCATCTTTCATGCTGTGGTTATTCATACTATAAACATCCTCCGCCGTAAGTTTGAATCCCATCTGTTGCATCTCTGCTTCATTATATTTCAGAAATAATGGAATCCACATGCCCTCATCGGCACGGGAAAAAGTGAAGAATGAAATACACACTACTAAAAGTAAAAATTTTCTCATATTTATTTTGCTATGTTATTGCTATTTATGTAGATTTGTTGCGTAAGCTCGCTTTGTGGTGACGGCAGTTTTGCGGCAAATTATTCACTTTTTCAACAAGCACTTGACGTTGACATAAATCTGTTTCAATTTGATGCACCAAAACATCTCGTGTCCAACCATTTTCAGTTGTTTTCTATTTTTTCATCCATAATTAATCATGCACACAGTTATATTTTAATAGCTCAAGGTTTTCGTTTTGTATCCTGCGTTCCATTCTTTTTTTTCGTATACCGTAGCATAATATTTCCCACTATAAATGCGAGAACGGCACCTACCGTCCAGCCGATCATGACGGGGAATTTATTGTCGATCTCGGCAAAATAGACGATGAGTAGTCCGGCAGCAACAATGATAAGACAGCGGAAAATATGTTGTAGCATGTTATCGGTTTTGATTAAGATTTGCGATCTGTTCTTTCAAAATACGGATTTTCTCCTCAGTATCGGACTGTTTTTTACGTTCGATATTCACTACCGCTTCCGGTGCTCCGCTGACAAATTTTTCATTGGATAGTTTCTTCAACACGCTTTGTAAAAATTTCTCGGCATATTCTAAATCTGCCGTCAACTTCACCAGCTCCTCTTCCACATTGATATTTTCCGTTACCGGAATAAAATATTCGATGTTTTGTTGGATAAAAGAAACTGCACCTTGGGGTTTCTCAGCAATGTATTGAATCGCTTCCAAATTGCATAATTTAACAATTACGGCATCCATTTCCATATCCGCATTTTGTCCATCGGTCATAATTAACAAATCGAGTTTGTTTTTCTGCGGGATGTTTTTTTGTGCCCGAACTCGCCGAATCTCCTCCACGATTTTCTGTGTATTTGCAAAACGGTCGATAAATTGCGAGTTAAATGTGTTTCTAACGGGCATTGTTTGAACCATAATTGATTCTCCTTCTTTGCGTTCTTTCAGATTTTGCCATAACTCTTCGGTGATGAAAGGCATGAAAGGATGTAGGTGGAGCATCAATTTTTCAAATATGTCAATAATTTCGCCATAGCTTTTCGCATCGATAGCATGTTGATAGGGCGGTTTCACCACTTCCAAGAAGTAGGAGCAGAAATCGTCCCATATTAACTTATAAATCGCCATTAAGGCATCGGAAAGTCTGTATTTTTCAAAATCATGTTCGATCTCGGCAGCCACTTGGCTGATGCGTTGGTTAATCCACTCCACAGCCACTTTCGTGTGTAACGGTTGTTCCCCTTTCTCATCAATATCCCAGCCACTTACAAGACGGAAAGCATTCCAGATCTTATTGTTGAAGTTACGTCCTTGTTCGCACAATGATTCGTCAAAGAGCAGGTCGTTACCGGCGGGGGAACTGCACAGCATGCCGAAACGCACGCCATCGGCGCCATATTGCGCGATCAGCTCTAATGCGTCAGGTGAGTTACCCAGCGACTTCGACATCTTGCGACGAAGCTTGTCACGAACGATTCCCGTAAAATAGACATCTTTGAAAGGGATTCCGTTTTTCCACTCAAAACCGGCCATAATCATACGCGCCACCCAAAAGAAAATGATTTCAGGAGCGGTAACTAAGACAGCCGTAGGATAATAATAATCCAGTTCCGGATTGTTCGGATGACGAATACCATCGAAAACCGACAACGGCCACAGCCATGAAGAGAACCAGGTGTCCATCACATCCTCATCCTGTTTCAGATCATCAATAGTGAGGTTTAGTTGGGGATACTTCTCCTGTGCTATGCGTAATGCCTCTTCGGCAGTTTTCGCTACAACATACTCGTGATTTGGAAGATGATAAGCAGGGATTCGTTGTCCCCACCACAATTGGCGACTGATGCACCAATCCTTTACATTCTCCATCCAGTGCGCATACGTGTTCTTGAACTTTTCGGGAAAGAAGCGGATATTATCTTTCATTACCGCCTCTAATGCAGGTTTCGCCATCTCGTCCATCTTACAGAACCACTGTAGCGACAACTTCGGTTCGATCACCTCGTTGGTACGTTCCGAATAGCCCACTTTATTCACATAATCTTCAATTTTAACTAAATTTCCCGCATTTTCAAGTAGCGGAATAATTTCCTTACGCGCTTGGAAACGATCGGTACCTACCAACAATTGCGCTTGTTCATTCAACGTTCCGTTATCATTAAAAATATTGATAACCTCCAGTTTATATTTAATTCCGAGATTATAGTCATTGATGTCGTGTGCCGGTGTGATCTTCAATGCTCCTGTACCAAACTCCCGATCCACATATTCATCGAAAATCAATGGGACAGAACGGTTTACCAAAGGCACAATCACCCGTTTCCCTTTTAATGCGGCATAACGTTCATCTTCAGGATGCACACAAACCGCCGAGTCACCCAAGATCGTCTCGGGGCGGGTGGTTGCAATGGTGATATATTCGTCAGTACCTTCCACTTGGTAGCGAACGTAATACAATTTAGAATTAACTTCTTGATATATAACCTCTTCATCCGAAATAGCGGTCAATGCTTTGGGGTCCCAATTGACCATGCGCACACCACGGTAGATTTTCCCTTTATGATATAGATCGATAAAAACATCAATCACCGATTCGGACATTTCGGGATCCATGGTAAACTTGGTTCGATTCCAGTCACAGGAAGCGCCCAGCTTACGCAGTTGCTGCAAGATGATCCCGCCGTGTTTCTCTTTCCACTCCCAAGCATATTTCATAAACTCATCGCGGGACAATTGATTCTTTTCGATTCCTTTCTCTTTGAGCAGCGCCACCACTTTCGCCTCGGTCGCAATGGAAGCATGATCCGTACCGGGTACCCATAACGCATTATAACCCTTCATCCTCGCCCGCCGGATCAGAATATCCTGTATCGAATTGTTGAGCATGTGCCCCATGTGTAACACACCGGTCACGTTTGGTGGCGGAATAACAATCGTATAAGACTCTTTTTCATTTGGTATCGACTTGAAAAACTCGTTCTTCATCCAATAGTCATACCACTTATCCTCAATATTTTTAGGATCGTATTTTGCAGCAATTTCCATATATTTTTTTGATTTCAAAATGAAACGCGAATGTACAAAAAAACTATTTTTGCCGTCATGAAAAAACTATGCTGGCTGGTGTTCATCACACCCCTCTTCTTCTTTCAAATCTCTTGCAATAAGAAACAGTTGCAAGTGAAACCCGCCAATCTCATCCCTTATGAACAAGTGGTTGACATCACCGCCTATTCGTATATTATCGAAAGCGAGGTTTTGCTGACCGCAAACTATTCCGATTCTGCCCGCTTAGCATACAGTATTCAATTGTATGATTGCCTTTTCGAAAAGCATCAAGTGATTCAAGAAGATTACAGTGCCTCGGTAGAGTTTTATTTGAAAGATGAAGATCAAGCCAACAAATTCAACGAGGATGTAGGGATCCGGTTGGAAGAGTTGAGGGTGGAGTATATTGGTGAATAGACTTGTATTCCGAATACATAGTGCTGTGTCACTAGCACACAAACAGAGCCTCTCATCTGCGTAAGGCGATGATCTCCTTTATTGAAAACAATCCGCTAATCATTGCAAAAACAAACGCACTTATACCCAACAACACAATTGCCAACAGGGGGTTAATTGCCAAATAATTGTAGGTGAAGTAGGCAGCGATAATGAGCAATAGACAAAAGGCAACACTTCGCATCCAGGGCAATATTTTCAATGAGAAGTTGAGTTGTTTAGAGATGATAAAAATCTGGATAGTGGCAACAACCGATTGCGTGGATAGACTTGCGATAGCTGCCCCCACAGCATGCAGCCTTGGAATAAGGATGAGGTTGACCGCTAAATTCACGCAAATTCCCGCGATCGAAGTGATATTCAACAGACGCATGTTGCCGTTGGCCGTTAATAATGTGCCGAAAATATAAGTAAATGAAATCGGAATAATACAAGGTATCAGGAACTGAAAAACCTGTGCGCTTTCATGGCAATGATCAGCATAAAGGAACTGCAAGACCGGAAGACGATAGAACAACAGGATGACGGTTGAGGTGACGGAGAAGAAAACCAACAGTGAAAAAGAGGTTTTGATGATCGGCGTCAAATTAGACTTCTCCTTCAACATCCTGGAGAACAACGGCAACAATATGACTGAAAAAAGGTAGGCGATCTGAACCAACGCATCCAAAAGCCGGTATGCCGAAGCATAAATACCCGTCTCATAATCACCGGCCGTCCCGGGGAGCATCCGTTCAAGCATCACCGAATCTATGCGGTTATAGAACGACATCAGCAGATAGAGGATCGCAAACGGCAAACTCTTCTTAAGTATCATCCGGGCGAAAGGCAAACTCCAGTGGAGCTTGATCGGCGAAGCTTTGGTTAGCAAAATGGCAAATGCCACTATCGCGGAAATCATGTAAGCCGCTGT
The DNA here is from genome assembly GCA_030267125.1 of Bacteroidales bacterium OttesenSCG-928-B11. Lineage (GTDB taxonomy): Bacteria > Bacteroidota > Bacteroidia > Bacteroidales > WCHB1-69 > JAGVVH01. The sequence goes on along the minus strand of JAJDJJ010000008.1, from coordinate 19,358 downwards.
TTGCGAGTAAATGAACCACTCAATCCGGAAAGGTTGATCGGTAACATTACCCCATAACAAGGTTGAACAAATGATGATCGCTATCAACCGGTCTAAAATCGACAAGAAACTATCCGTCTTGAACATGAAGAGGGCGGAGATATTCGTACGAAGGTAGAGAATCAACGAATTTAAAAACTGGTTGATCGCCGTCCAAAAAAGAATCTTCAGTTGAAAATCTCGATACCCAATAATAAATCCGACAATAAAAACAGCGGACAGATAGACCAGACCCAACGATAGCTTCAGGGTTAATATGCCCGATAAATGCTTCGTTAGCAACTGTCTGTGTTGTGCGATATTCCGGTTGTTAAAATTATTAACTCCCATATCCAACAACATGTTGAACAGGTATGTGAAATTGAATATCGCAAAATATGCCCCATACTGCTCCGCCCCTACACTAACCTGAACCCCCACATCAACCCCTAACAACCAGAACGGCTTGATCAGCAGGTTCAATACCAACAGGAATATCAGGTTGATGACGAAGTCTTTCTGTTTCAAATTTGAAGTTTGAGGTTACTTTAATGAATCATTAAAAGACGATATTAATAATTTTCCCCGGCACAACGATCACTTTTTTCGGTGTCTTACCATCGAGCCATTTCTGTGTTTCAGCATCTTGCAGAATAGCACCTTCGATCTCTTTGGGTTGCATATCTAATGGAAACGCCCGTTGGAAGCGGGTTTTCCCATTGAAAGAAACGGGGTAGTTATGCTCTGATTCGATCAGGTATTTCTCTTCATATTGCGGGAAAGTGGCAAAATAGACAGACTCTTGGTTGCCTAACAAACTCCATAGTTCTTCGCTGATATGTGGTGCATAAGCAGAAAGTAAAACCACTAACGGTTCCAGGATTTTCCGTTTGTTACATCTCTTTTCCGTCAGATCGTTCACGCAAATCATAAATGTGCTGACACCGGTATTGAAGGAGAAGCGTTCGTTATCCTCTTCGATCTTTTTGATGGTTTTATGCAGCACTTTGTACTCATCGGCAGTCGGTTCGCCATCGGAGATAACAAGATTGTTGTCGCGGTCGAAGAATAGTTTCCAAAATTTGCGAATAAAGCGGTAAACACCTTCGATACCGTTTGTATCCCATGGTTTGGAAAGTTCCAAGGGGCCAAGGAACATCTCGTACATCCGCAATGTATCCGCACCATATTTCTCCACCAAATCATCCGGGTTCTGCACATTGTATTTCGATTTGGACATTTTTTCCACTTCCGAGCCGCAGCGGTATTTACCATCTTCCAAGATGAACTCCGCGTTGGCAAATTCCGGTTGCCACACCTTGAAAGCCTCGGTATCCAATACGCCGTTATGCACCAAATCCACATGGACATGGATCGGTGTGGTGTCATATTGATCTTTCAGACCATAAGAGACATATCTGTTCTCTCCTAAAATACGGTACACAAATTGCGAATAAGCCAAAATCATTCCCTGATTGATCAACTTCTCAAACGGTTCGTCTTTCACACATAAGCCAAGGTCATATAAGAATTTATTCCAAAATCGGGAATAGATCAGGTGACCGGTGGCGTGTTCGGAGCCTCCCACATAAATATCCACATTTTGCCAATACTCATTGCTCTCTTTGGAGAAATACTCATCATTGTTATGGGGATCCATGTAACGCAAATAGTAAGCACTCGATCCGGCAAAACCGGGCATCGTGCTGGTTTCATACTCATATCCCTCTCTCGTATGCCAGTTTTTTGCTCTTGCCAATGGTGGTTCGCCGTCTTCGGTGGGCAAAAACTTGTCGATTTCCGGGAGCTCCAACGGTAGTTCGCTTTCCGGGATCATGTATGGCAATCCGTTTTTATAGTAAACCGGAAAGGGCTCTCCCCAGTAGCGTTGGCGACTGAAAATCGCATCGCGCAAACGGTAGTTGATGGTAGCATAACCGATCTGCATGTCTACCACTTTTTGAATCACTACTCTTCCTCCCTCTTTCACATTCATTCCATTGATGAAATCGGAATTGACACAAATACCTTCTTTTGATTCGAAAGCTTCCTCGGAAATATCACCACCGGCAATCACCTCCTTGATCGGCATGTTGAAATGTTTCGCAAAGGCGTAATCTCGGCTGTCATGCGCCGGAACCGCCATGATCGCACCGGTTCCGTAGCCAGCCAACACATACTCTGCAATCCAAATCGGGATCTTTTCGCCAGTGAACGGGTGAATCGCATACGCACCGGTAAATGCCCCGCTCACCTTTTTCACTTCACTCTGGCGCTCGGTTTCGGAGCGGCTTGCCGTCCATTTCATATAGGCGTCGATCTCTTGTTTTTGCTCCGGCGTGGTGATCTTTTGGATAAGATCATGTTCGGGAAATAGCACCATAAAGCTAACTCCGAAAATTGTGTCGGGACGGGTGGTGAAAACATCCAATGTCTCTTCGCGCCCTTCGATCGGAAAACGGATAAAAGCACCTTCGCTCTTCCCAATCCAGTTGCGTTGAATATCTTTCAACGAATCGCTCCAATTGATTTTTTCGAGACCTTGCAACAACCGTTCCGCATACGCAGAAACACGAAGCATCCACTGTTTCATCAATTTTCGCTCTACCTTGTGTCCTCCTCGCACAGAAACGCCCCGCACCACCTCATCATTAGCCAAAACGGTTCCCAACTTAGGGCACCAATTCACCCATGTGTCTGCCAAATAGGCTAAGCGATAGTTCAATAAAACACGTTGCTTAGCCTCCTCGTCATATTCATTCCATTCCTTCGCCGTGAAGTGTAGCTCTTCGGTTTGGGCAATATTCAAGTCTTTATTCCCTTGTTGCGCAAACACCTCTTCCAATTCTTTGATTGGACGGGCTTGTTGCTCGTCATAACAGTAATAGCTATTAAAAAGCTGAATGAATGTCCATTGTGTCCATTTGTAATAATCAGGATCACAGGTTTTGAATGAGCGTTCCCAATCGTAGGAAAATCCGATTTTGTCCATCTGTTCCCGATAACGGGCAATGTTCTCCATGGTGGTTACGGCAGGATGCGTACCCGTTTGAATAGCATATTGCTCGGCCGGCAATCCGAAAGCATCGTAGCCCATCGGGTGTAACACATTAAACCCTTTTTGTTTTTTATAGCGGGAATAGATATCGGAGGCTATATAGCCAAGCGGGTGGCCCACATGGAGCCCCGCACCGGATGGATAAGGAAACATATCCAACACATAAAACTTGGGTTTGGAGTGGTCGATCTCCGTTTTATATATTTTCTGATTGCGCCAATGATCGCGCCATTTTTTTTCAATTTCAATAAAATTATACTCCATGAATGTGGTATTAAGGTATTACACAAAAAGGTTGCAAAGATACGATTTTGTCAAAAAAAAAGAGGCTTTTCAAACAGCCCCTTTCTCTTGATTTGTCATGAAAAAGTTTATAACTCCCATAGGTCATGCTCATAAACCCGAATATCGTTTGTGATTCTTTCGGATTCGATTCGTTGATCACGCGGATTGGCCATGTATTGTTGAATATCCCTATCGTACACGTTATCTTCTTTGAAAATATAGCTGGCAAATTGTCTCTTGAATGTCAACAGATCATCCATGGACAGTCTTGCCGCATTATTTTTCACATTAAAGATCTCTTGTTTAACCAAATATGGACGAAGTTCATCATACATAATATATCCCATACGTCTGGTATTCATATTCAACTCGACAAAATTATCGCCTTCATCCTCGTAACTTTGTTCGCTACCCGGTCTCTCATATTCAACCATGGGTTCAATCTCTAAGATACGCACATCCAACACGGACCTTTGTTTGTCAAAAAACCAAACCTCTTTTATGCGATAACTATAAACCTGATAGGCTTGAAACTCATTGTAAGATTCTTTTGTACCCAAGTACTCGCCTGTTTCTAGATCAATATCCGCCACCAGTGAAGTTTCGCTTAATGTCGCACGAATAGTCGCTTTGTCCTGATATGTGTCACAAAGCTCTGACGTATAGACCGGTAACGCATCCATATTCTCTTCATTTTTAAAATCAACCGCGTCAAAGATCAGCTGTGCCAAACTACGCCAAGTCCCATTTGTTGCTGTAGGGAAATAGAGTGGATGGTTCATTTTCTCCCGCAAATCAATGACACGCCAAATCGTGCGGAAATACATGATATCACTCTCCCGTGTAGGTTGATAGGGAACCGGTTCGGAAAATTCGCCCGTATTCACTTTTGCCCACGGTGTTTCCAACGGAGGACGCACCGGTTGATCCATGGTAGTACCCTGATCTTCTTGCGCCAGGAGTACTGAGCACGCTACCATTATGGCTAATAAGAAACTGAACTTTTTCATAATCACTATTTTTTAACGTTTTATCTTAATCTGATCGAGATTTCTTGCAATGACCGGTCGCCCGCAGGAGATTGTACTCTGATGTCGGTGAAGAAGATGGTTGTGCCTGCCGGAGCAGAATTTATCTTATTTCTTAGTTGATCATTGAACGCCGGTCCATTCACAATGATCGGTGCTTCTTCGATACCTTTGATCACGAAAAGCACGCGATAAGACAATACTTTCCATCTCAAATCGTATACGAAATCTTCTCCCATTTTAGCTAATAAAGCAGGGTTCGCCAACAAATCTTGTTTTGATTTTCGACCGCCTCTGATATCGGCACCGATAACAGCGTATGGATCCGGCACGCGTTTCACGCGGAATTTAGTAGAACCCATCGTTTGATTTTTTCCGTCCAAGTTTGCAGTAACCGTAGCCACTACTTCTCTTCCAACCAAATTTGCCGGCACAACAGCATTCCAACCTGTAGCGGTTTTAGGAGTATTACATCCCGGAATGGAGAGACTCAATCTTTCTTGCGGAACAGAGGCCGATACGGATAGCGGATTTTCAATACCCGCATACAATACGTTCATTCTCTCTGCGGCAACTGTTGCCGTAGGTTTCATAACGGTGTATTTATTACTGAAATGATAGTAGCCAGGTGTCCCATCCGGTTTGTTAACCATGATAAAACCGGCGTATTTGAAATCCCCAATACTTGAACCTGCCAGTTGCAATTTCACCACACCCTTATCACCTTCCAGTTCAATAGCGCTTTCACGTTGATTTTCAGGTAAAGTGTCTACGCCCATTTTATAATAAACTTTGGGGTTTTGTTTAGAGTCGTAAGCCGCTACGATAATATCAGCTTCATAATTCTCACCTTGGAATACGAGTTCCGATTTTGGGATCGATCTTCCTCCGATATGGTCAAATTTAAAGTCTTCCGCACCAATTCCGGTTGCGATATGAGCAAGTACAGCTGATTCTGCATTTTTCACTTCTCCGATCAACTTGTTCATCATTGTAACACCGGCTATCAAAATCATCCCATCAAAGTTATGTTTTTCCCAAGTCTCTTTATCGTCATCATTATTATAATAAGTTCCTTCAACATCCAAACCGATGTATTCCTTAACTTGATCGCGGTTTTCCGGTTTCACAAGCTCCAAGATAGTTGCTTTGTATTTAATGATCTCGTTTTTTAGTTGTTCAGCTCGACCATTATTAATGAAAAAGTTTGACGCGTTACTGGTATTATCTTTCTTTTCGATATCTTTTGCTGTTTTAACTCTCCCATCTTCAGTAAGTTCTGATTCATCAGCTACCCGCAACAGTTCAATTCTGGTTTGGTTAATATAGTCCACCAAGTCGGCGGTTGCTTTTTTCAATGCCGCAGCTCTGGCTGGGGTATCTCCGATTTTTTCCGGTCCCAAGATAGCCGCTTGCCGATCGACAAATGAATAGTTCTCTTCAACATTTTTTTCCGCGTTTTGATTTGCAACAACCAGGGTATCATCAACAACCACGAAAGCATTAATAATGTCTTTCGACACATTCAACGCGAGCATCGCCGTTAATACCAGATACATCATCCCGATCATTCTCTGCCGCGGGGTTTCCGGACAATTACTTGCACCCATATTCTTATTCTATTTTTTAGTTAATGATTTAATTTATAATAAGTAGAGGTATGGATACCTTATTTGCCGCCCAAATTCATGGCTGCAACCATATTTCCATACACATTGCTAAGTTGAGAGATATTCTTCGTCAACTTTTCAATCTCTTGGGTGTATTTCTGCGTATTCACTGCGGTTGTCTTCACATTTTCTTCGATCATGTTGAAACTGTCTTGAATCACTTTCGAGTTCTTCGCCTGCATTTCATAAATCGTGTTGATAGAAGTCAAGTTTTGGTTCAATTTCGCCAATTGATCGTTGTAAGAACCTGTGTCTGACTGCAATGATTTTGTTGTTTGTTCGTAAATAGAAGCCAAATTACCAACTGCGTTGCTAGCTTTTTGCACATTGTTCAAGTAAGATTCAGAAATATTAGAATCTTTCGCCAAGGCGTCAGCAGTTTTGTCATATTGCAAAGTAAGGTTACGAACAGACTCGGACGCTTTGGTTAGATTAGCCGCATAACCATCCGTTGCTGTAACTGCATTAGCAGTACCTGACAATTGTTTAGCGTTGTCGCTAAGGTTACGCATACCTGTTGCCAAACTTTCGATCAAATCCGGACCGATTTTTGCTTCTTCCAGCATTTTGTCGAGTTGTTGCGTAGGCGTTCCCGTCGGGATAGCTTTCTTATCTTTTCTGCTGGCAGAGATTTTCTCGCCTTCTTGTCCCATCGCTAATTCAGGATAAACAAGAGCCCAGTTATATTCAACGTGTAACGGTTCAAAAGAAGAGAAGATAAAGATGACAGCTTCCACAACCATACCAGTTGTTAATATGGCAGTTGCACCTGGCCAGTGTGTAATTTTAAACAAAGCTCCCGTGATTACTGCGGCTGCGCCCCATCCATACAAATAAGCCATAAATTGTTTATAGCCCTTACTTCTTACAAGTTTGTAAAGTCCCATAGTTTTTTAATTTTTTTGGTTAATGATTTTTAGGTTGTTATTTTAAAATGGTTTTAAGTCTCTAGTAAACGTGTGATGATTTTCCAACTTCGCCTCTGTGCGGCCCCATATAAGATTGAACACATCTGAATCCGATATATGATTTACAAGTATCTTGATACTCATAATCTTTCTTATATACAGTTGTATAGAAGCTGATATCTTTCCATGAACCGCCTCTGATCACTTTTCTTTTTTTCTCGGGGGTATCGTCTTTTCTAGCGTAATATCTATAGTGCGAGTTCAAATCGTGGGTGAAGTTAACGGATGATTTGTCAAAAGCATCATCGCACCATTCAGCCACATTGCCGGACATGTCGAACAGACCGAAATCATTCGGGTGATAGTAACCCACAATAGCTGTTTTCGTATACCCGTCTGCGATATAGTTTCCGCGTTGCGGTTTAAAATTGCTCAAGAAACAACCGTTTTCATTGGAGGTATAAGGTCCGCCCCAAGGATAGGGAGACACGAGTAATTCTCCTCTTGCCGACCATTCCCATTCTGCTTCGGTGGGAAGTCTGAAAACATGTTCTTCCTCATAATCATTCGATAGCAGCCATACATTCCTAATGTGGGTTCTCCAGTGGCAGAAAGCGCGGGCTTGAATCCAGCTAACACCCACAACCGGATAATTATCATAATTAGGGTTGGCAAAATAGTTCAACACGCTAGGTTCATTATAAGAATAGGTAAAATCATGCGCCCAGCACAATGTGTCAGGATATATATTTACCACTTCATGACGATTGAAACGGTGCGCGCCTTGTCCCACGCTGCTCGGACGGTTGGCATACATACCACCATATTCATAGCCTTCCTTATCAAACTCCTTATACGATGCGCCATACACTTCCGGGTCTTTCGGATCCCTATAATTTCTATAATCGGTTTCCCAATATTCGTAGTTCATCATCGAAGTATTCAAACCGGTAGGTTTATAATGATAATAACGCGTGGTTACTTTATTAAACATCGGACTAAGCGCTTCTTGCACCTCCTCATTATCGGAATCCCACGGTATCTTCTCATCCCAATTGATCAATTTCGGCTCGATCTCTTCGCCTTCATTCTCGCCTTTTTTATACTTGAGATAATGCCCGTATTTTTCCGCGTCTTCAATTTGAGCTTCACCCAGCAAAACATGGGCGATAGAATCTCTTACCCAGTAGACAAACTGGCGATACTCATTATTGGTAATCTCGGTTTGATCCATCCAAAACGCTTCGATAGTCACGCTTTTGGATTGATTGGTATAAGCATAAGGCACATCCTGATCCCCTGCGCCCATCAAATAGTGTCCCGCAGGAACATAAACCATACCAAACGGCGTTAGATCCAGCACACTGGGACGGTCTTTCACACCGACCAATTGACCATCTCCTTTGTTGGAGCATGAGCTCGCAAACAATAAGGCGATTACTGCGATTACTGCTATTTTCTTCATAGTGATTTAATTATTGTTTCTCAAAACGCATTACTTTCTTCAAATATTATCTAGTACTGATTTTTGTATATCGAACGGGAAGATCCGTACCCGGAAAATACCTCTTGTCTATATATGTCAAAACAGTAACGTATTACAAATTCTATATCTCCCGAGCTACCTCTGGTAATATAACCTAACTTATTGGTTGTGAAACTATATGCCAATCCCATTTCAAGTCCTTTGAGATAGTTGTTGTTGGAGTTGTAGAACGGTTGCGCGCCCAGTACAATCGACACCGCATCCTGCAAACGATAGGAAACGCCGCCCCATAAAATGCCGTTATATCTCGCAATGGCCATAAGATCGAAGTTCATTGTTCCAAAATCTGTCCTGATGATCGCCGAGGGTTCAATATTCCAACTCGGGTTCCACGGAAGTGTCCAAATGTAGCCTCCCATCGCGTAAAATGTTCGTACTGGTTTTACATTATCTTCCCCAGAAATCCCTATTGCTTTATTTCCTAATAGTTGCAATGCAGACACGCCGGCATACCACCGTTCCGTCTTGTAATGCAATCCGAAATGAAAATCCATATTTAAGTACGATTCATCCTTCCCCAGAAGTAATGGATCTCCTTCTTCATTCGGCTTCAACTTAGTAAAATCAAGGGATTGGTTTATCATACCCAGTTGCAATCCGATACCCAATTTTCCCGGCCCCAAGTTCAATTTATAGGCATATCCCAATTTCAAATCAATATTATTAAAATACGCCGCCTTATCATTCTTGATCGACAGCGCAAATGCACCTCTGATTTTACGGGAATAAAATTCTATGTTAACGTTCATATCACGGATAGAGACATCATTGTAACTAGTTTTACCGTCACTACTACTTTGTGCCGGCTCTTTGATACCCAAATACTGCTGTCTGAAAAAAACGGTGAAACACAACGTGTTGTTTTGCTCACCAGCAGCTCCGGGATTATAATTCAACGACGCCCAAGGAAATAGAGTGATTTGTCCATCTTTTTGAGCAAGAAGACTTGGGCCAGCTAACAAAATGCACGCTAAGAAAATAAAGCTTTTTTTCATCTCATAGTTCTTGGTTAATATTGTTTTGAACATCATTGAAAATACTGAATTTTAGCGCGTTATAATTGCTTTCATTGAATTTTTCTTCTTGTCAATTTGTTATTTACGAAGATCCATCAATAAATGTTACAAAAAAACGGCACACCCCGAATTTTTCAAGCCCCAAAAATAGTAATATTTTTCACCTACCAATATGGTAAGTCCTTTTTTTTTTGATTTTAAGCAAACAAAATCCACAAAACATTGTTAGTAAACAGATTCCCTGTTATTTATCTAAAAATGAGCGCGTAATTGAATGTTAGCCAAATGTATGGCTCGATTGCTCTCTGATACCCGACCGCTATACGACAATTCGATTTGCAAGAAATCGGTGATGCTCGATTGACAACTCAATGCCCACACTAAATTTTGCCCGTTTTGCAAACCTTCCAGCATTTCATAACTGATACTCGTATTCTCCGGCGCATTGAATCTTATATTGTTCCATTGCACTAAACCTGCTAAGTTTACCTTGCTCGCTATTCGATAGTTTATGTTGTACTCCAACTGATGTTGGTAAAGTTTCTCTGTTCCTAATATATTTTTCTTAGTTTTATAAGTATATGCTAATGAAGTGTATATAGAATTATCATGCGTATATTGGAGAAATCCTTTTGCTGAATTTTGTTCAATATGATACGCTTTGTTGGGGAGATATTCCGAGTTATTTTTTTTATGACTGCTATAAAGATTTATCCTTAAAATGATTTTTTTATGCGGAGTAATACGCAAAATAACCTCATGTGAATTGGTTCTATTTTGTTCAAAACCATAATAGAGCAGATTTTTATCTTGCGTGGCTTTCGCCAGATAATCGACACCCCAATATTTACCCATTTGATTGAAAGATAGATTATTGAAGAAGTTCACATTACTATTGACCAGCAACGAGTCTTCTAAACCGAAATTGAAAGGGTTGTATGCCGAAAAGCTATTCTCGACCGTATTTTTTTGCGAAGCTTGGAATGAGGCTACGTTGCCAAAACGGGCGAGGAACTTCAGAATGCCCTTTTTATTACCCCAAATATTACGCGGCTGGAGTTGTATGGTTTGTGTAAAACGATTGTTGGAGGTTGTGATGTAATCGGTAGTATTGATCCAAATTTTCACATAATTGGCTTGATCTTGAAAAGCTGCTATTTCAAATTCGTCCAACTCTTCTATTCCGTTTTCGTTGTAATCGATCCAAGTATGCGAACCTTGCCCATCGGCGACACGGAGATAGGAAAAGGTGCGTTTTTGCTCCAAACCGCTTCCTATTTCATAGAAAGTGCTCAGTATAATGCTGTTTTTAAGAAATCTTCCGGTGTATTCCAAACTTCCCGTCAGGAAATTCTCCCCACTGAATCGACGTGTCGAATCCGCGATTTGACTATTCCGATAGGTTAGATTTCCTTTTATCCGATTATTTTTCAACCTGCTGATCTCAAAAGATCCACGGATCTCATTGTGCATGTTTTGTAAAACAAGATGGTCTGTTTGAGGATCATATTCCAAGCGGTTCATGTAAGTGATGTTGAAAAGATAGGGCAGCGTGTCGTTATTTTTCAAGAAGATCGTTGCCTCATTAAAGGCATAACTATTGCCAATCAACGAATCTTGTCCATTCGTTTTAAAGAGATTGATCTCCGCTATATCTTTAAACCCGATCTCCAAAAACTTGAAAACCTGGGTCAATTGTTGGTTGGTTTGAAAAAAACGACTGTTTTGTAAAGAGTCATGCGAATTTAAAAATGAGTTAGTCCCGATAATCGAAAATCCGTTTTTTTTGAAATCATAATGGAGATGATTTTTGAAAATGTTGACGTTGGTCGGTCGGGACAAAAGATTCAACGCATAGCCGATAAAGCCCGATTTCTCTTTCCGTAAATTGGTGTTAAATTGCAGGAAGTGTTCCGAGTAACGTGCTGAATACTCTTCGGAGAGATTGAAATTCCGAGCAAATTCCACATCGCGGAAACTCTCTGAGACATAGAAGTTTTTACTTAAAAATTCGTAGTTGATCTTATTCTCCCACCGCCAATCATCCGATTTTTTTTGAAACACCTTCGATTTGTTAAAACCTTCTAGTTTCACAGCGAAACCTACATTATCCGCATCATCGATGTCCGAAAAGGTATTCTGATCATGGTTAGAAACGGCCAGTTCACCACGAATCCAACTCTCTCCTTTCAATGTATATTCCGCGGAGACTGTTCCCAGCTGAAGGAGTTTCGGCGTGACCAACCGGATAACCGGCTCGTAGTTGCCCTGCGGCACGCCGTCAATCGGCGCTACCCAACGGAAAACCCTGCCATTCGCCGTATTTCTGTCTAACTGATAGTTCCCATTTCGCTCGCCGACCAGTGAAAACGAGAGTCGGTACAACTCATCTTCATTATTTGTTGAATGGATATAAACCGGTTCGTAATGAACACCTTCCACAATCGTGTCCGTCCGGACATATAAGATCTCATTGGGATTATAACCCACGGAATCTGCCCTGCGATAGAAGGCATTCGCAAAGTTGTCGCCAATTTCCGAAAGGAAAAGCTTTTGGTCATTGTCCAGCTCCGGCTGGATGGAACGGTTCTTTTGATCTTGATCATGGTAAAAATTAACTCCAATCTTCAGTTTATTGTTTTTCTCATGTATGAACTCATTGGCTGTAAACAATGTATAATGCGAAAAATAGTCGCTCCGATATTGGAACTCTATGGTGATCCGTTTCTCGGTTGTCATCAAAATCCGCGAAGTAAAAGTAATTTCACCGGTATTGTAATCGATGACGTAGTCATTATCGGCACCACGGGAAAGAAGACGGCCGTCCAAATAGACTCGCTCACTTCCTGATAATACAATGATATTCAGCTCACTTTGTTCTCCCCGAAGTTTATATGGTCCTTGCACACCGTTGATCACCGAAAGTTGCTGCCGCATAAATTTTCCTTTGTTCACCCCGCCACCGACCTGATTATACAAACTATTGGCCGAATCAAGACGGGTTATTCCATGCAAATCCATCCCCAACAATCTTTTATTCAAGATCATAAAGTGACTTTTCCGCCCGTCCACATCAATATCCCCCGCATCCAGCACATACTGGTTTTTATATTTCAGATTGATGAAAATCCTATCAAAATCTTGGATCATAGCGGTATTCCCTTCGGGTTGGATCGGAAGACTTCGGTCGGTGATATTCGCGTTCACTTCCAAATCTTCGGAGAGCATCCCCGAAAGTTGCAGATTGAGTGTTGAGCTGAGCACCACATCCTGGTTATTTCCCATGCTGAAACCGCGAGAAATGGAACCGGCACTCACAAATGCCGCGTCATCCCGCATAAAATCCGAGAAAGTCGTGATCGGAATGGGTTGTGGCTGACGATGGCTGATATTTCGTAATATAATATCCGTTGACTTATGCTGGTATGTCTTAACTATATCGAAATTAAAAATGCGGTACGACAAGGCTAAGCGGCTTCCAATAAGCGATGTGTCCTTCAACGCAATTGTTGCTCCCAAATAGTCTATCTCAATTTGCTCTTCCGTCGCTCCATATATTATATGTACAGAATTGGAAATGACTGAAAGCGAATCAAATTTGACCACTATTGAGTCCAACGCGATCGTTTTTATCCTCTGATTACTATAATTCTGTGAATAGATGTCCTGAGATATGATGAAAATCAGCGGGGCAAGAATAGTGATCAGTCGAAATATTTTCATCCAAGAGAACATGCAAAAATTGAAAACGCAAAAATAGAAGAAGTATTTCATTTCAGATAATCCCGTTTTCACTTAAAAGAACTTCTTGATCGCTTAATTATCGTTTTTTTATTGAGCAAAACGCTACTTTTTTTGTTTAATCCACGAAATAATTATTGACTCTCAATAGTCAATTTATCCATTTAGGCTATTGGTTAATTGACTATTATAAGTACTAATAAAAGTTAAAGATTCAAAAAACAGGCTAATGACCAAGCAATCAAAAACAAAAGCATGGATAGGAAAACCGGGGGTAGATTACCGTCTACTTAAAGGTTATGTTCATCTTTACCATGATAGAATCTATTATAAGAAAACATATACTATTGGTGAAGAAAACATCCCCGCAGATTGTCCTTTATTAGTCATTTCGAATCACCAAAATATGATGTGTGATCCGTTGGCATTGCTTTTTGCTCTAAGCAAACGGAAGGAACGGAAGATCAGGGTAATTAGCCGCGCCGATATTTTCAACAAGCCTATTGCCGGAAAATTTCTGCACTGGTTAGGATTAATGCCTGCCTACCGTCTCTCGGTTGATGGGGAAGACTACCTGGTGAACAATGCGGACACATTCGATGCTGCCGAAGATGAATTATTGCATGATGGCACAGTGGTCATTTTCCCTGAGGGCAAACATCAGAATCGCAGATGGTTAGGAAGGTTTTCCAGTGGTTATTTACAAATCGCTTTCAAAGCCGCCGAAAAGTCGAATTTTGAAAAAGAGATCTTCATTCTCCCTTCCTGCAACCACTACTCCGATTTTTACAACAGCAAGGAGGACGTGTTGATCAAATTCGGAAAGCCCATCTCGCTGGCTCCGTTTTACGAGTTATACAAAACCAAACCCCGTACCGCGCAACGGCAAGTGAATGCACTGGCGTGGCAAAGCGTGGAGGAGCTAATGCTCAATATTACCGACACGGAGAACTACGAAGCCTTTGATTATCTACGCAATACGTATGGCAACAGGTATGCGGAACGGCAAGGATACCATCCTTCAAAATTGAACGAAAAACTATTATCCGACAAACAGCTTTATCAAGAAATAGAAAAAAACAGGGTGGAAAATCCAGAACTAATCCAATCCATTTACGATGACACGACCGTATTGAAAGCGGAGACCGAACAGATGGGGTTAGAGGATAAATGTTTTGATAAAAAATACAATCCGGTAAAAATACTCACGCAAATTTTCCTTTTTGCACTCTTTTTCCCGCTCTATCTCATCGCCGCTTTCCCCAACTTCATGGTCGTTTTTGCACCGACTTCCTTGGCTAAAAAAGTAAAGGATCCGATGGTTCAAAGCAGTCTTAAATTTGCCGCGGGAATACTCATCACCATTCCTATACTCTATACTTTTACATTCTTCCTGATGTGGAAAGTGATCACCGATTCCTTACTTGTTTCATTGATTTTCATAGGGTTACTTCCTGCGCTGGGAGCTTTCGCCGTCAACTATAAAAAACAGTGGCGATCGTTGAAAAAAGAGTGGAAATACTACTACAAACTTGGCAAAGGGGAAGTATTCGACCTGATCGGATTGCGCCGAAGAATCCATGACAATCTGGACTCCTTGCTACGAACAAGTTGTCCGCAAGAAAACACACTAACCAATAAAAAACGAATCATACATAAAACCGCGGTTTTTTAACAAAAAAACATTCTGATTATGAACAATAGAGTTGTTATCACGGGAATGGGCATCTATTCCTGTTTAGGCTACAATTTAGACGATGTCCGCCAATCACTTTTCGATGGCAAATCCGGCATCATTTTCAATCCCGAGCGCAAGGAACTCGGTTTCCGATCGGGGCTGACAGCTAAGATCGACATGCCCGATCTGAAGGGCATTCTCAGTAGGAATCAACGGGTCTACATTCCCGAACAGGGCAATTACGCCTACATGGCGACGGCGGATGCGCTGAAAAACGCCATGATCGACATGGATTACTTAGAAGATCATGAGGTGGGAATCTTATACGGAAACGACAGTAGCGCCGAAGCGGTGGTGAAAAGCGTGGACATCATGCGCGAAAAAAAAGAGACCACAAAGATTGGTTCCGGCGCGATTTTCCAATCGATGAATTCCACAGTAAGCATGAACCTGGCATGCCTTTTTAAACTCAAAGGAATCAACATGACCGTATCGGGAGCTTGCGCCAGTGGCTCGCACGCCATCGGGTTGGGTTCGCTATTGATCAAATGGGGATTACAAGATTGTATTGTTTGTGGCGGAGCGCAGGAGGTTAACCCCTACTCTATCGGAAGTTTTGATGGAATCAGCGCTTTCTCTACCCGGGAAAATGACCCCACAAAAGCCTCCCGTCCTTTCGACCGCGACCGCGACGGTTTAGTGCCGGGAGGCGGAGCAGCTACCGTTATCATTGAAAGTTACGATTCAGCCGTGAAACGAGGTGCTCCTATCCTTGCCGAAATCTGCGGTTACGGCTTCTCATCTAACGGCGACCACATTTCCGTGCCCAACGTTGACGGACCGGTCCGCTCCTTGGAGATGGCCCTGCGCGAGGCCGGCGTTAATATCCGCGACATCGGTTACGTGAACGCCCATGCTACCTCAACACCGGTGGGTGATAAAAATGAAGCTAAAGCCATTGCCCAAGTTTTCGGCGACTTGAAACCCGAAGTTACCTCCACCAAATCAATGACCGGACACGAAATGTGGATGGCCGGTGCCAGCGAGGTGATCTACTCTATGCTGATGATGAAAAATCATTTTATCGCTCCTAATCTCAATTTCGAAAACCCCGACGAAGACTCCGCCAAACTCAACATCCCCGAAAAACGGGTCGACAAACATTTCGACATGTTTCTCTCCAACTCTTTCGGTTTCGGTGGAACAAACTCTACGCTTATCGTGAGAAATCTATAAAAAACTTAAATTTTTAAACCTTTTAAAATCAAAAAAAGAATGAAAAAAGAAGAATTTATCCCAAAAGTAAACGATGCGTTAGCACAAGAATTTGAAGTGGAAATCGAAGAAATCACTCCGGATGCCGACATCAAAGAGACTTTAGACTTAGATAGTTTAAGTTTGGTTGACATGGTGGCGATCATCGAAGATATGTTCGAGGTGAGTATCAAAAACCAAGAGATCGCCCAAGTGAAAACCTTCAACGACTTGTACGATTTTATTGAAGGAAAAATTAATGAGTAATTGACAAGCGATAACGGTTGTGTCAAAAGGCGTTTTTTTACCACAAAGGCATAAAGACACGAAGAGTAATGTTCTAAAAAAACAACTTTTTGTGCTCTTTGTGCCCATAGTGGTTAAACTCATCTTTTACTATTGATACAACCTCTCAAAAAAAAATTATGAACCGAGCATGATTCAAAAATCACCCAAGCGAATGATTATTTCCCATCATGCGAGCTGCATATGACCTTGTAATAAAAAAATATAAATGTATGAAATATCTTATTGTAAGTTTAGGTGTTTTGTTGACGGTTATGGCGCAGGTTTTTGTGAAGGTGTCGGCAAACTACCAACTTTGGTCTTCCAAATTCATCCTCTTCATCGGCACCAGCATGATAACCTACTGTTTAGCTTTTCTGGTACAATCGTACGTGGTACGGTTGTTTCCGTTAAGCAAGGTTTCGCCGGCCATGTCCATCGCCACTATGTTATTGATTGTGATTGCCGGCGTTTTCCTTTTTCAAGAAGTTATTAATGTTAAACAAATTACAGGACTTGCACTCGGCATGGCATCCGTTTATCTTATCCTTTCATGATACTGAACCGGGCATGACGAAAAAAGTGATGAGGAGTTAGGAGGTTAGGATATTGAGGGACACTTTCTGCCTTTATTAAAAACAAAAAACATAATCCGGATGAAAAAATATGACGCAGTAATTATTGGAAGTGGTTTAGGCGGTTTGGAATGTGGTTATATTCTGGCAAAAAACGGGCTGAGTGTCTGTGTGTTGGAACAGCATCACCAGCTTGGCGGCTGCCTGCAAACCTTCACCCGCGGTCAAACTACTTTCGACACCGGCTTTCATTTTGTGGGCGGATTGAAGGAGGGACAACCGCTGCACACGCTCTTCTCCTATTTCGATCTGTTGGGTTTGTCTTGGCATCAATTGGACGAAGAGGCTTTTGCACAAGTATATATCGGTGATAAATCCTGGATGATTCCTTCCGGTTTTGATCGTTATGCCGACTACCTCTCTTCGCAATTCCCCAAAGAGCGAAAACATGTCACCGATTTTGCCGATTTCTTGAAACAGGTTTCCGATCATACATTGGATGCTTTTTCCGATCCTCAAAATAATCCCAATGCACTGTTGATGGAACGTTCGGCATATCGTTTTTTAAATGAAAAATTCGATGATCCTTTGTTAAAAAGTGTCATTTCCGGTGCTTCTTTCTCGATGGATTTATGTGCGGAAACATTGCCATTATACGTCTTTGCCCAGATTAACAGCTCCTTTATCCAAAGTACTTGGAAATTGAAAGGCGGCGGATCGCTATTAGTTGAACGTTTGGCTGACAACATCCGCAAGATGGGAGGCACCGTGCTCACCTCGACAAAGGTCACAAAGCTGATCGAAAGAGGTGGGCGTATCAGATCTGTTGTCATCAATGATTTGGAACAGATAGATTGCAACAATGTCATTTCAGATATTCATCCGGCCATAACAATGGATTTGTTGGATGAGAACAGCAGTATCCGTCCGATCTACAAAAAACGATTGCGGAAATTGGAAAACTCACGCGGTATCTTCACCGTACACCTGCAATTGAAAAACGGGAGCGTTCCTTATCAAAACCGGAATATTTTTGTACACCCGAATGAAGATATCTGGCTAATAAAACCAACAGAAAATTCGTCGGATTCAATGCTTGTAAATTATAAAGTTCCTGAAGATGATTCCCCTTTTGTGGAAAATATCGATCTACTAACTTTTATCAACTGGGATGAAATTTCGAAATGGGAAAACAGCTTTATTGGGAGAAGAGGAGCCGATTACCAAGAGTATAAAATTCGTAAAGCGGAAAAGATGATAGAAATCGCACAGCAGAAAATCCCCGAATTGCGAGGCAATATCAAAAAGTATTTTACAAGCACACCACTTACTTACCGCGACTATACCGGCAGCTGGCAGGGTTCCGCTTTCGGCATCCAAAAAAATTTTGAGCATTTGATGTTTACGATGTTAACTCCGAAAACTCAAATAGAAAACCTGCTCTTAACAGGGCAAAATTTAAACTTGCACGGTATTTTAGGCGTTTCGATGACATCGCTTTTCACCTGTGCGCATTTGATTGGAAAAGAAAATATCAACTAAAAAAATAAATATTATGAACTATGCATTAGTTACCGGCGGAAGCCGAGGAATCGGGCGGGCCGTTTGCGTTAAATTGGCGGAGATGGGTTACCCTGTCATTGTCAACTACTCTTCAAATAAGGCGGCTGCAGAAGAGACCAAAACGTTGGTTGAAGCACAAGGTGTCGCTTGTGAATTGCTCCCTTTCAACGTGAGCGATGCGGTGGCGGTCGACCGCGCAATGGACACGTGGCAAGAGAGCCACCCCGACGACCACATATCCGTACTGATCAACAATGCCGGCATCTGTAAGGATTCGTTGATGGTCTTCATGAGTGATGAACAATGGCACAGCGTGATCGACACGAGTTTGGACGGTTTTTTCTTTGTGACGCGGAAATTGTTAAAGGGTATGATTAGCAAACGGAAAGGACGAATCGTCAACATAGTATCGCTATCGGGATTAAAAGGCATTGCCGGTCAAACAAACTACTCGGCGGCAAAAGCCGCGGTGATCGGAGCCACAAAAGCGTTGGCACAAGAGGTCGCTGCCCGCAAGATCACGGTCAATGCCGTTGCTCCGGGTTTCATCACCACCGATATGACCAAGGATTTAGATGAGGAAGCACTCAAGAAGACGATCCCTTCCGGACGATTCGGCCTGCCCGATGAGGTTGCTGATCTCGTTGCCTTTCTCGCCTCTGAGAAAGCCGCTTATATTACAGGAGAAGTGATCTCAATTAACGGAGGGTTATACACTTAGGTGTAAAAAAAG
>JAJDJJ010000079.1 GCA_030267125.1 Bacteroidales bacterium OttesenSCG-928-B11 | reverse complement strand
TAAATTGGTGATATTCAAGATAAATTCAAACTCTAATTATGATTAAAAGACTATTATTCAGCTTATTTCTTATTCTCAATTCTTTCATTCTTTGCGCGCAGATTTCTCATGATACAATC
Organism: Bacteroidales bacterium OttesenSCG-928-B11; assembly: GCA_030267125.1. GTDB lineage: Bacteria > Bacteroidota > Bacteroidia > Bacteroidales > WCHB1-69 > JAGVVH01. The sequence goes on along the minus strand of JAJDJJ010000079.1, from coordinate 9,185 downwards.
CAGCCGCCCAAAGAGACTTTTGCATTTGTGGAACGGCAAAACCAAACGCTGTTTCTGGATAAATATGAACCGACGAATAAATTGTATGATAAGAACCCATGTGTGATTTTTGTGTTTGGAGGCGGTTTCATGACCGGCGCAAGAGACCAATCCTATTATTTCCCGTATTATCGTTTTTTGATGGAAAACGGATATGCAGTCATTGCAATCGATTATAGACTTGGTTTTAAGAATGCTACGTTTGGGGATAAGAAACCGGGTGTCATGGATTTTGTTAATCTTTTCGAGCAAGTCATCCATATAGCAGTGGAAGATCTTTTTGCGGCAACAAATTACATTATTGCACATGCGGATGAGTGGAACATTGACACTTCGCGAATTGTTACCTCCGGGTCAAGTGCGGGTGCGATTACCGTGTTGCAAGGCGAGTATGCGATTAGCAGTAAGCAGGAGATGGCAAAAATATTGCCCTCGCATTTCAACTATGCGGGAGTAATCGGATTTGCCGGTGCGGTACTCAGTCGCGACGGAAAATTGAAATGGAGCGAAAACACACCGCCCATCCAGCTGTTTCATGGCAATGCGGACGAAAATGTGCCATTTGGGAAAATCCAGGTGTTCAAGACTGGTTTTTTTGGGTCGGAAGAGATCGCCAAACGGTTGGATAAATATGGGTTGCCTTACTCTTTTATAGTGGAAGAGAACACCGACCACCAAGTGGCCATCACGCCGATGTATGATCGGCAGGGAGAAATTCTTTCATTTCTGGATAATTATGTGATCAAAAAAAGGAAACTTCAATCCACCGCCGTCATGACGCCTTTGGATAAGCCCAACGTAAAAAAGAAGTTCGGCATTATCGGTTATGTGAAGGCAAATTTTAAGTAACCTCTGTAAACATTAACGGACTGCATAGTGTGGCATTCCATTGAATTGATATTTTCTTTAGTCATCCGCACCATCCCGGCAGGTTGTTCCCCAGCAGAGCCTATTGTTTGCACCGGATTTCACAGATAGATATTCACTTAGCAAATGTTGAAAAATAAACAGCATCAAAAGGATCCATTATTCTAAATTTTTTTGTAACATTGCTGCCGCAAAAAATGACAATACAATATATGCAAATAAAACTAATTATTAATTTAATCTATTAAAAATGAGAGTATTTCTACAGACAAGAAGACTTGTTATCTTCTTCATGTTGCTAACTTTTATGTTTAGCCTCAAATCCTTGCATTCGCAAGTCGTATGGGACGGGACCACGGACACCGACTGGTACACAAGTGATCCTTCCGCAAGCACTTTTTACATTTCCACCGCGGAAGAGCTGGCCGGATTGGCCAGCATTGTGAATGCCGGAACCAGTAACTTCGGAGGAAAAACCATTGTGTTAATGTCCGACATCTGGCTAAATGCTGAAAATGATTCGACCAATAACTGGACACCCATCGGAGGATATCCGGAAGGGTTTTCAGGGGGTGAAGGGGGAAATGAAAGTACCTCTAAATATTTCTCCGGAATTTTTAATGGAAATTTCCATTTTATATATAACTTATATGTTGACAGGGGAACTAAAGCCCATGCAGGTCTCTTTGGTGCAGTCAGAAAAACCTCTGCAGGAACTTGCAAATTAGAAAACGTTATTTTAGTAAAGCCCAAAATTAAAGCAGGCGGTATGGCTGCTGCGTTAGCAGGTTTTGTGGGAAGTGGCGGAGTTGTTTATTTTGAAAATTGCCAAATTATGAATGGAGTCTTGTTGACAACATCCATCAATAATAATGGATTTATTATAGGAGCAACTTGGCCAAATGGGAATAATGGTTACGATACCCATATAAAAAATTGTGCTGCAACAGGGCATCTTAAAGGTAAATACATCGGGGGTATTACAGGGAATGGAGGACGTACAATTCAAACGAATTGTTATTTTGCCGGAACCGGAGAATCTCTTACGACATCTTATGGCGCACACTTCGGGGGGATATCTGGCTATGGAGGAACCCTAACTAATTGTTATTCAAATATTATAGCAGCAGGAGATGCAGCCAACACCCACAGTGGAACAGTCAAAACTCTTACTGAAATGCAAGACCCATCTTTCGTTACACTGCTTGGTGATACGATCTATAAGGCTGATTGTGGATTAAACAACGGGCTTCCTATTTTGATTGAAATTCTTTGTGGTGTTCCCGTAACCGGTATTACCGACATCTGTTCAGGACAAAGCACTACTTTGACCGCTACCGGCTGGGACAGCTACGCGTGGAACACGGGAGCAGAAACGGCCAGCATAACGGTTTCCCCCACCACTACCACCTCTTATTATGTTACGGGTACCACCGGAGACAACTCCATGGTGGACACGGTGACGGTTTATGTCTCCCAAAACATACAGGTGGCAGCAACCATAGCGCTTTCTCCGGACGGCGACGCCCACGGGACAATCACGGCAAGCGCTTATTCGCAATCTTGCGCAAGCAGTTCCCCGATCACGATTTCCATCACGGCCGAGACGGGGTATTATATTGCGAAAATAGTGGTGAACGGCGTTGTGGCTGAAACATTTGACGTTAACGAAGCGCTAACCTATTCTTACGTTATCAGCAGCCCGCAGAGCACGAGCTCGTGGGATGTGGTGGCCCACTTGGACAATAAATTCACGGTAACCACTACGAAGGTCTTGAACGACGAGGACGAAACGGTGATAACCGCCAACGGTTTGGTGTCGCCGAACAACGGCAACTTCATCATCCGCGGCTTGGGGGACACGACCGTCTATTTCCACGAGACGGCCCGCTACCACATCGAAGATGTGATCGTTGACGGCACGCCTTACGGGGCGGTGGACTCGGTCGAACTTACCGACGTGCTGGACAATGTCGAAATCAAAGTGGTCTATTCCGACGATTGCGGTTTCACATCCCTGCCTTATACGGACGATTTCGAATCCTACGGCACGGGTTCCGCCGCCTTTCCGGAATGCCATGAAAAATTTACGACGTACAGCAACTATCCTTATGTTAGTTCAAGCGCGACATACGCGAGCTCGGGGAGTAAATATGTCTATTTTTACGGGGCGGCAGCCACGGACTACAACATCTTCGTTTTGCCCATGATGAAGGTGGAGGACGTTGAAATAACCGACCTCCGGGTGAAATTTTCCGCTCGGGCTTCTTCTACGTCCAGCACGATGGAAGTGGGCGTGATGAGCAACGCTTTGGATGCCTCCTCATTTGTCTCTTGCGGGAAGGCGGCCTTCACCACGGCGAACGTCCATAACCTGTACAAAATATATTTGGACGAATATGTCGGCAGCGGCAAGTTCATCGCGTTCAAATTTAACGCGGGAGCTAGTGCCTACGCGTACCTTGACGACATCGCGATAGAGTTAATTCCTGCTTGCATCGAGGTTGAGAATTTGTCGGTGGGTTACATCACCGGAAGTTCCGCTTTGGTCAGCTGGGACGCCAGCATCAGCGAACCCGGCGGCTACAACTTGGAGTGGCGCGAAGCTGGCGGAGACTGGACCGAAGAGTATGTCGAGGAAAATTATTTCCCCCTGCAAGACTTGACCGCCGCCACAAAGTACGAGGTCAGGGTGAACGCGGATTGCGGCGGCGAAACCAGCGTCTGGGACACTATAACTTTCCACACCCTTTGCGACCAGTCGGATGACTTGCAAGTCGGGACCGGCACGAGCACGAGCTATAGCTATTATTTCCCTGTTGCCTATTATAATGCTTATTCCCAACAGCTGTTTGAGGCGAGCGAATTGGGCAACGCGGCAAAAGAGATCAAAACCATCCAGCTCCAGTATTATTCCACCTCTCCCATAACGAGAAACGTGGACATTTACCTGGGGCATACCACCCGGAGTTCCTTTTCCGCCGCCGCGGATTTCATCCCCCTTTCTTCCATGAGCAAGGTGTTCAGCGGGAAGATCGCTTTCAATAACAAAGGGGAGGATTACTGGATGACCATCGTGTTGGACTCCGCCTTTGAATACAACGGCACCGGCAACCTGGTCTTCGCGTTCGACGACAACGGCGGTGCCGGCTCGTCTCTAACCGGTGGCGGATCCAACCGGTTCTACAACCATTCCGCCAGCGGGAAAACAGTCGCCTTCTATCAAAGTTCCGCCACCGGGGCCAATATAGATCCCGCAGCCACTACACCCGGAGGCACCAGTTACTTGCCCGCATACCGTAACAATATCAGGTTCGGCACCTGCGAGGAGGCCGTCTGCATCCAGCCGAACGCTTTCCGCGCCACGGGAACGGATATCAATGCCATCGACCTCGCTTGGATAGAAAACACCACGGCCGACGGATACGAGCTGGAATACAAGAGGAATTCCGTCACAACCTGGACGCCTGAAGATTTCGTGCAGGGAAATTCTTACCAGTTAGGCGGGTTGAGCTCCAACACGCTCTACGACATCCGCCTCAGGTCCAACTGCAGCGACGATCCAGACACCAGCGCGTGGGTGACCATTTCTGTACGTACAGCTTGCGATTTGGTTGTGGAATCCGACCTTCCCTTCACGGAGAATTTTGACTCGTACTTGGCCAACGAGTACCCTTCTTGCTGGAGCAGGATGACCACGGGCGCCAACCTGCCGTACGTCCACCGCACAGCCTCGGATGTCCATTCCTCCCCGAGCGCCATGGATTTCCACTATTCGCCAAATTGCGCCAACGTGGCAGTTCTTCCTGAATTCGACATGGACATCGCCGAGTTGCAGATGGACTTCTGGGTTAAGTCAAGGACGGACGTGGGAAGATTATTGGTGGGTGTTATGGAAGACCCGGACAATTATTCCACATTCGTTTGTGTGGACACGGTGAAGACTGATGAACACCAAACGTTCCAAGAGTACTCGGTTAAATTCAACACTTACGAAGGCGACGGGAAATTCATCGCTTTCTCCTGGACGGACGGTACGGGCACCACCTACTTGCTTGACGATATCTACGTGGATAAGATTCCTGTTTGTGATAAGCCGGAACAACTGGTTTTGAGCAATGTGCAATCTAGCACGGTTGACGCATCTTGGGTTGATCTGAGTGAGACGAATAGTTATGTCATAGAAGTAGGCCCTTCCGGATTTGCTCCCGGTGAAGAAGAAGAAGCCCTTAGCTTTACTCCGACAGGGAGTCCGTTTACACTCACAGGTCTTGAACCAAACACAACGTATGATTTTTATATAAAAACTGATTGTGGTCCAGCAGGACAGAGCGCATGGACTTATAAACAAACGTTTGCCACAACCCAAATTCCGGCCGGATTGCCTTATACACAAGGCTTTGAAGATCCGGAAGAAAATCTGAATTGGACACTGGAAAATGGTACGCAGGTAAACAAATGGTGCGTTGATACGGCTATTAGCAAAGACGGTTCATATGGCTTGTATATCTCCAACAACAACGGAGCTGCTAACAATTATAATACAGGCTCAGTGTCTTATGTGTACGCTTACCGCACATTGGATTTCGACGAAGCGGGAGAGTATGAATTCTCCTTGGATTGGAAAGGGGTAGGTGAGTCCTCTTGGGATCTACTCAGAGTATTCTTGGTGCCGGCCGATGTTATTTTGAAAGCGGGAAAGGATAATGGAATGTCAGGAAGCACAAACACCGTGCCTTCAGGATGGATAGACCTTGGCGGAAAAATATTGAACCAATCCACCAATTGGACGAACTTGTATTCCATAAAGGTACTTACTGCCCCTGCGGTCTATAACTTGGTCTTCTTCTGGAAGAATGATGGAAGCGGAGGGACACAACCCCCTGCGGCAGTGGATAATATTGTGGTTAAAAAACTGACTTGTCCAAAGCCTGAAAATTTAACAGTCACAGGTGTCACCACAACGGAAGCGACGGCCAGCTGGCAAGGAAATTCCGGCGAGTGGGAATTGGAATGGGGTCCGGCCGGATTTGCACAAGGAACTGGAAATGTCGTTGGCAACATCACGGACACCTTCCACACGGTTACACCCTTGTCAGCAAACACGCTGTATGATATACGTGTGCGTTCGATTTGCGACGACGGAGACACGAGTGTTTGGACATATTCCTCTTTCAGGACGGCTTGCGGTGTCATCCAGTTGGCAGACCTGCCATATAATGAAAGCTTTGACGAATACGGAACCGGAACCTCAATCATCCCGACTTGTTGGACAAGACGGTCCACATACGGTACGAATTATCCATATATCAACACGATTAATGCCTCCGCTCCGGGAGCACTGTATTTTTATGCGAGTGCCACAACCCATAGCACGGCGGCCACGGAACAAATTGGAGTTCCCGTTGATGAATTGCAAGTTGAATTCAAATTCCGTACAAGTAACATTACTTACGGTATGACCGTTGGCGTGATGACTGACCCGACAAATGACACCACATTCACCCCTCTCCAGACGGTTTTCAATGTCTCCACAACTGAGTGGAGAACACACACTGTTTATTTGAACCAATACGCTGGGAATGGGGAATATATCGCTTTCCGCATGTCAGCACCTACGTCAATGTATTTGGACGACGTGGAGATAAATCTTGCCCCATCGTGTATTCCTGTACAAAACCTCGCGGTGTCCGGTCAGACGATTTCCTCAGCCGATTTCACTTGGGCGGGACCTGAAAACGCGGCATCTTATGAAATCGAAGTGGGACTTCCGGGCTTCACTCCCGGTGATGGAACCGCTGATGTAACAGATGAAGTATATGATGAGTTCTACAATATTGCGGCCACATTAGACCCTGCCACCTCTTATGTTTTCGCCGTGCGGAGTGTTTGCGAAGGCGACGACGGTGAAAGCACTTGGACCTTGTTAAACTTCTCCACTGCCGCCGATGAAACGTATGGCGATGAAGTATGGCACGGGTATGTCTATAAATCACCGACCCCCGATGTGCCGGCAAACCGTTTCGGAACCTACTTGGGAATGGTTTTTGAACAACCTGTTTTCGACCGTAATCCGGGCTCCAGCACCACTATCTCTTGGACAGGCGATAGCGCCGTGTGGGTTGGTACCGCTCCCGCGGAATATTTCGCCGTGCGTTACAGGATGACCTACGATTTTTCTTGCGATTACTATGCTTTTACTTTTACCAGCATTGACGACGCTATTAGATTTAGTGTGGACGGTGGCCAAAATTGGGTTTCACTGTGCCATACCAACGGTAATTGCGGGCCACAATATTCTTGGACAACCTTAGCTTATCCTACCGGAACTTTTACCGGCAAAGCCCAGATGGATGGCTCTGCCGATCTGATACTTGAATATTTTAACGCGGCAGGTGGCAAAAGATGTTCCTTTAGCTATGCGCCCGCGGCAATAGGCATTTCTACCGCTAGCCTCATGACAAATTCCATTGATGTGAATTTTGCGGACGGCGAGGAATGGGATGTCATTGTTTCCACTTCAGCACAGACAGATTTGAATAATCCGACCAATGTGGTGGAAAACCCCACGGGTATAACCTCCAATCCTTACACAATATCAAATTTGACAGCGGGAACCACCTATTATATTTATGCCAAACTGCCCTGCGGCACTGTTTGGGGTACTACTTCGGCGACCACGCTTCCTTCCTGCCCCGCGGTCACCAATATCCATACCACCGCGGTCACCGCTTCTTCCGCCGACTTGGCTTGGACGGCAGGCGGCACGGAGACGGAATGGTCTGTAAAGATTGTACCCGCCGGCGCTGACCACAGCACATACACTGCCACTACGGTAACGACAGCATCCCACACCGCCACCGCGTTGTCGGACGGAACGCCCCTAAACTCCAACACCAGCTACGACTGCTGGGTGCAGGCAAACTGCGGCACGGACGACAACAGCACTTGGACAAAACACACCTTCAAGACAGCTTGCGGCGCAGGCAATATCGCGGACATGGGTTATAGCGAAGGCGCCGGATCCATCCCATGGGTGGATAATTTCAATTATGTTGCCGCCAACCTTGTTTCCGATCTTCCAGCCTGCTGGACCAATGTCTTCAGTTCCGTTCCGACTGACAAATCGGGGATTTATGTCCATACCACGGACAAGAGGTTGGACTTCGGCGGCGGCCCCATCACAAGCGGATTCAGGGCGGCCGTCATGCCGGAACTGCCCGCGGAGGTGGATGTGACCCAGCTTAAGATGAAATTCAATTACGGGCGGAATGCCAGCGGCACGTATGTCAAAGTATGCATGACGGACAACCCGAGCTCCACGGACATCAACGATTACGAGTTGGTGGGCCAAACTACTACAACGGCGGCATCTCCCAGCTTGCCGGAAAACAGCATCTCTTTTGAAGAATACACGGGAACCGCGCGGTACATCGCCTTCGTGGTCGAAGACGGGGGAGGGATAATAGACAACCTCAAGATCTGGATCGACACGACGGTTTCCGTCACCTGCGCCGCCCCGACCGGCTTGACGGTGACCGACATCGAGTCCACCACCGCCACCGCGGGCTGGAACGCTTCGGCGACCGCCGTGACCTACACGCTGGAGTACAAGAAGAGCGCCGCCGCGACCTACAACGCTCCGGTAACCGGCATCACAACCACGAGCCACCCGCTCACCGGCCTGGAAGCGGGCACGCAATACGACGTGCGCGTTAAGAGCGTGTGCGCCGACGGCGAAAGCAACTTCACCGCTGCCTTCACCTTCACGACGGAAACGCAACCCTGCCTGGAACCCACCAACCTGGCCGTGTCCCAGATCGCAGACGTTTCCGCGATGGCCACCTGGACGAAAGGCGGCACGGAGACTTCCTGGAAAGTGGAGTACAAGGTGAAAAGCTCGAGCGGCGGCTACACTTCCGCGACGGCAAACACCACCTCCTACCCTCTTTCCGACCTGGTTGCCGAGACGGAGTACGAGGTTTGCGTTAAGGCCGACTGCGGCGGCTCTGAGAGTGTCAGAGTGTGCACCACGTTCACCACGTTGCCCGCGGGCACCATAACGCACACCATCGAGGCGAGCGCCGGCCCCAACGGCACGATCAACCCTGCCGGTTCCATCCCCGTTCCTGAGGGCGACAATGTCACCTTCACGTTCCACCCCGACGCGGGATACAAGGTGGAGACCGTGACGGTGAACGGGCTAACGGTTACCCCCACGCCGGAAAGCGCGCACACGATCTCCAATGTTCAAGCCAACGGCACCATCCACGTTGAGT
>JAJDJJ010000078.1 GCA_030267125.1 Bacteroidales bacterium OttesenSCG-928-B11 | reverse complement strand
CGAGAAAACCGGAATTTATGGGTAAGATCATCTTTTTGGAAAATTATGATATGATCTTGGCAAAAAAATTAGTTTCGGGTTGTGATGTATGGCTTAACACGCCGACACGTCCATTGGAGGCTTCGGGTACCAGTGGTGAGAAAGCTGTCATGAACGGTGTGCTCAATTTCAGTGTGTTAGACGGCTGGTGGGCGGAAGGATATAAAGAGGGTGCCGGCTGGGCGATCGAAGAAGAGCCTACCTATCCCGACCATCGTCTGCAAGATGAGCTGGATGCCGCTACACTTTATTACGTTATCGAAGACCAGATTGCCCCTGCGTTCTACCTCCGCAATCCCAATGGCATACCGGTTGAATGGACACAGATGATGAAAGATAATTTTTATAAGATATCGCCGCATTTCACCATGGAGCGCCAACTCAACGACTATTATGGCAAGTTCTATCATAAGTTGGAAAACCGCACAGATCTTCTTAAAGCTAATAATCTTGAAAAAGCATATCAAATCTCGAAGTGGAAAAATAAACTGATTGCGGCTTGGGGTAATATTGAGGTAGTACAAGTTAGCTACCCGGGGAATATTGATGAGACCACTTTTTTAGGATCTAATATCTGTTTTGAAGTGAAGATCAATCTTGGCAATATCAAACCGGAAGATGTTAAGATGGAGCTTTTGGTTACAGACCAGGAAAATGATAAGAATAAATTGCAAGTGAAGGAGGCCTTCCGGTTTACGGGAATGGATGGGAATATATCGGTGTTCCGTTGTGAAGTTAAAGTTAAATATGTGGGATCTTGGAGCTTGGGTATCCGGATGATTCCTCATCATCCATTACTCCCGCATGATATGGATCTTAAATTAGTTAAATGGATATAAAATAGATATATGTTAGTTGATAGACTGAAATCGCATAAGGTATATTTAGCCTCTAAATCGCCGAGAAGACACGAGTTACTCAACGGGATGGGTGTTGATTTCGAATATCTTCCTTTGGATGTGGAGGAGGATTATTCCGAGGAACTTACGCCGGTGGAAGTGGCGGAGTATTTGTCGCAGTTGAAACTCTCTCCCATTGCTTATGATTTCTATGAAAAAGGATCCATTTTCATTGCTTGTGACACGATCGTGGTATTGAACGGTAGGATTATAGGCAAACCGGTGGATTTGGACGACGCGAAAAAGATCTTACGGGAACTTTCGGGTAATGAGCATACTGTCATCAGTGGACTTTCGGTTGCGATGAATGGCAAACTCTCTACTGCCCACAAAGAGACTTTGGTGAAATTCAAGCCGTTGAGTGATGAAGAGATAGACTATTATGTGGATAGATACAGGCCTTTAGACAAAGCCGGCGCTTACGGTATCCAAGAATGGATCGGCTACATCGGCATCGAATATGTCGAAGGTTCGTTTTATAATATTATGGGATTGCCTACGAGGTTGCTGTGGGAGATGCTGGAAGCAATCGTTGACGGTTAAAGCACCGTCAACGACCCATGGAAAGCGCAACCATCCTCAAGCTCGATAACGTAATAGTACAACCCTTTGAGAATACTTCCGTTTACGGTTCCATCCCAGAAAGCTTCGGGATTGGAGGTCTTATAGACAACTTTGCCCCAGCGATCGTAGATGATAAGGCGGTATGCCTCAAATGGGAAATCTTCTAAGTATTTGAAAATATCATTGACCCCGTCATTGTTGGAGGGAGTGATAACATTGGGAATGCCGGGATTGACGGGGCAGCAAAAAGAGATGATTGCCGAGTCCATGGCGCTGCAATGGTGTTCGGAAACCGTAACATAATAAGTGCCGAACTTAGTTACTTCAATCTCGTTAGTAATGTCTCCGGTACTCCAAAGAATATCGGGTAAAGGGGTCTCTACTTTCAGTTGGGATTTGTATTCCAAGCAGAAATTTTCAGTGAGGTTTTCAATGACGACATCCGGTTTCTCAACAAACGTGATCTGTACCTCATCGGAAGCGAAACAATCAATTTCGTTATAAACGGTGATGTAATAGGTGCCGCTTTCACTGACTCGGATGCTATGTGTTGTGTCTCCTGTGCTCCAAAGGTATTTGTAGTAAATGTCGGGGACTTGCAAGGTCGTAGACGTGCTGTCTTGTTTGCAGATGATTTGGTCTTCGCCTAAGTCAACGGCCATTTCCGGATAGAAATTCACGCGAAGGTGTATAAAGCTGTCGCAACCGTTAACGGTGTACAGTTGGCGGACATAATCGCCGGGTTCAACGATGATGGTGTCGATGAACACATGACTGGTATTGTGGCAAACAGAAACCGTGTCGTACGAATAGGATGGATCGCCTACAACGATGGTCACGGAGTCGATGTCGGGCTTGATGATGGCGAAGAAGATGTCGTCCAAGCCCAAGTCGTTACCCCAGCTGACCGTGCTTTGATTTACGATCTTGATATTTGCGGTAGTGTTATTGCCGCTATCCCAAATTGTGTAAAACTGCTCCCAGCCGTTAGTGATGGGGAAAGGACCGCGGAAAGGTTGATCTAATAGAATATTGTTTATACTAAACTGAAGCAGTGGCGCTTCACTAACCTCGCGGGCAATCATAGTGGAAACCCAAGCGTAGAAAACGTATCGGGTGTTAGGCTGCACGGGGACGGATTGCGCCCAAATAGTGACATTAGGAACAACTGCTGCGTTAATGGCCATGAACAATCCGTTTCCGGTGGTATGGTCGCCGATATTCATCCAGTCGGATTTGGCCAATGTGCCATTGGTCACCAAGTTGTAGTGCCCTTCCGGCATAACGGTAGTTGTAGGATTGTAAGTATAGGCGGAGGTGAAACCGACATTTCCTTGCTCGAAATCTCCATTTTTAACCAATGCGGTGTCAGGCCGGAAAGCAAGTAGATAATAGGTTGTGGTTACTTGCGGTTGTGCCCATGTAACCACTTTTGAGGAATCCGTGATGGTGTTGTCCCCTGTCCAGTAATAATAAAGATACTCGTCTCCTTCTATGTATCCGTCGAGTTTGACATATTGCCCGTTGCAAATGGTATCGCTTAGACCTGCGGATACAACTTGGGCAAGAATGTCGTTCACAGCTAAGAAAAGAAACAAAAATATGGAGAAAATAATAGGTCTTTTCATGCTTGTAATATTAATTCATAATCATGCTGCGAAAGTAGGAAAAAATATTGGGAAAAAAACAAATAATACATGTTTAAGTGATTAATTTTATTGCTTCACAAACTTTTTTACTGTAACTCCTTCTTCATTTATTAGTTTTATAAAATATACGCCTCCGGCAAATTTTGAAATATCAATCGAGAAATCTTTTTCATTAACAACTAAAGAGTATGTTATTTGTCCGAAAATATTCACTATTTCAATCGTTTTGAAAATCTTCTCGCTTTGAACATGTAATATATTCTCGCTTGGATTTGGGAAAATATGGACACTGTTTTTTGTATTGAAATTTGCTATTGCATCATCAAAAAAATATTCAAACTCAACATAAATAGAGGCATTATCTTGTACATCTTGAAAAGTATATTGGTTATTCTCAATTTCAATCTCCGCTCCATCAACCTCAACCAGTCGGATAATGTAATTGTTGTCAGGTTGGATATGGAATGTTTTGCTTTCGCCTTTTACAATAGAAATAATGCCGGAAGGAGTGATTTTCCCATTTTCACCGGCTTGGGAAGTTATAGTGAAAGTAATGGTGTCTTTTGGGATAAAGGTTGCTATGACAATCTGATTTTCACGGATATCAGTGAGATCATAGCTTTCTAATCCGTTACCTACCATGAAGCCGTTTACAAAAACATCGCCTACAATATACCCATCATCGGGAGTGAAATAGAATGTTATGCTTCCCCCTTCGTAAGCAATAATATTACCGGAAGGAGAAATGGAACCGTTTTCATCGGCACTTGCATTAATCACATAAGTAGTTTCCTTCGCAGTAATAAAAGTCATACTGGTCGTTGAACTCATCATGAAAGTTGCATCAAAATCACAATCCGCACTTACACAAATTTCGTATTCTGTTCCTGCTTCTAAGTTTGTCAAGGTGTCAGATGGTTGATAGATTCTGCGTGTTATAAAGTCAGTATCCCTTGCCTTTCTGTATTTGAAGATCCAGGAATCTTCGAACCCGTACATAGTCCAATGTATTGTGGCTGAATATGGTTCAATATTGCGTACGGTAAAATTTTCAGGTGTTGGACAAGGGCTATTCTCTCTGTAATCAATAATTAAATTGTCAAGAAAATAACTGTCTGCTTTATCAGCCCACTTGAAAGCGATATATTTTCCCGTGCCATTATAGGAAGAGAAGTCAACAGCTTTTGGATAAAAGCCGGCAAGATGTCCATGTGCTGTATCTACAGGGATAAAAGTATCATCATCCGTTGGGTCAGTCATCACGCCTATAATCAGCCCCATACCTTTTCCGAAGAAGGAGAGTAGGATTTCATCTAAAGAGATGGAGTCATCAATTGGAGGTAAAATAGCCAATGAATACCCATATCGGGAATGGTTGAAATCAAGAGCATAAGGAGAGTTGTTGTAAGTGAAAGAGGGGCCCCAGTTGGCGATGTAAGGGCCGGTTCCGTATAGACTTGAGGTTCTCCAACAATCGGGAATGACGGATCTGTCTTCTATTCCCGAGGTGGTATACGAGTCAAAGTTTTCACTGTAAGGAAGTTCATCTATTGTTAGGCATGGTGTTTTCATTGAAGTTTTATCAGACCATTTACTCGTATCTCCAACATTGCAAATTGCCTGTACATAGAAATCATACTCTCTGTTTTTGCTCAATCCGGTAACGGTGAATGGAGGAACAGTTGTTACATGATGTATGCTTCCGTTTCCTATTCCGGGTGTAAATCCTTTTGGCCCAACTTCGATTTTCCATTCGTTTTCGTTTAGATAGTGCCAATCAAGTGTTACGCTTTTCTGTGTTGCATCGGTAGCAGTAAGATTCATGGGCTTAGGGCAGGAAGTTAAAAAATCAATTGTCACATCATCAATATATATATCCGAATAATCTGTAGACATAAAAACGATATGTTTTGCCGATCCTGAATAGTTGTGGAAGTATACTTCATATTCAGCCCATTGATTAAATGATTGAGATTGAATGTGTAACGTGTCTATGGGAACAAAAGAATTTATATCACTCGGAACAGACATCACTCCAACTATAATAGAACCGGAAATATATGTGTTTGCCTTAAAGTTGACCCATAAATTACGAAGCGGAGTGTTTATTGGCGGTGTGGCTGCGTATGTAAATAAAGAATAAAAAGCATTTAGACATAAAGCACTTGAAGTAGGTGTAATATTGGGCATTTCTATAATTGGAGAGTACGCTCCAACCATAGTCCAACAAGCGGGGAAAGCGTAGTCGGGGGAGTTGAAATCTTCCAAATGAGGAAAAGTAGTGATTTCGGCACACTCTGTTTGTAAAGGGAATACTCTGGACCAGGCACTGACGTCGTTGCTGTCGCAAATTGTTCTTATATAGACATCGTATTTTGTAGCAGCTTCTAAATTCGTAATCGCATAGACGGAGTTTCCTTGAACACCAATCGTTGCAGCTGTATCCGGATCAAAACCGCTATATCCATATACTAATTCCCAAGTCGTGGAATTATTGTTATTCTCCCAAGTTAAAGTTGCGGAATGATCGTCAACCTGGTTTAGTATTACATTTTTCGGTCGATTACAAGTAGCGATGCCGCTGATTTCAAGATCATCCAAACAAAATTGTATTCTCTTATTTTTGAAAGCGATATAGCGGGCATTGCCAGTGTAGTTCTGAAGTGAAATTTCCACCTCTTCAAAGGTATTGGGCAGCGAGATGTAATGGGTGTCGACAGGCACAAAAGTATTGCTATTGGCCGGATCAGTTATAACACCGATGATAAATGGCTCGATGTCGGAATATCCTTCTAGCTTGAATCGTACTTCAAGTGTGTTTAAGGGCATGTCGAATTCAGGTGTGACGACTGTGCTATAGGCTGCAAGATGTAAAGATGATGGATAAGAGTTGTAGGTATGGCATATTTGTGCATCGGTTGTTGTTCTATTCCAACACATTGGGAAATCACCTGTATTATAGGAATCGAAATTTTCCTTAAAAGGTAATTTGTCTTGCGTGATCTTCCCGCAAATTATATCAGAGGATGTTGTATGCGTTGAGGTAATCCAAGCTGAAACATTTTCTTCACCACAGATAGTACGGACTCTGACATAATAAGAAGTACGGGCAGTAGTGCCAGTGATGAGTTGAGAGCGGGACGATATGCTGTCGATCACTTCCCAGGTGGCAGCGGAAATGGGTTTGTATTGCAATTCGAATAATGTGCTGTCGTTTACCGCGGCCCATGAAACTAAAAGAGTGTCTACGGACTTTTCAGAGATGGTAAGATCTAAGGGCATGGTGCAGTTAAGAGGTTCCATACAAGGCAAAAACCTCATGTTGTTTCGTTCTTTTAACGTCTCTTTATTTCTTGTTGCCGAAGGATTAACACTCAGGGGTGTGGTGTTGCTGTAATAGTAGACCGAACGTGTGGTGGGTGTTGCATGTGTATAAGCTCGACATTCGCCTCTTGATACTCCCGAAGAGTCGAAAAATGCCACCACTAAGTTATCTATTCCATTATAAAAAAATGTTGTGTCAAAATCAATTTGAGCCCAATTGGGATTTCCGGTTTTAGATAAGGTGATGGTTCCGTTAAATACACGTGTGAGATCTGAGCCAGGGACAAACTCGTCGGCATTTATAAAACCCTCTTGTGTTGTATGCCCTAAGTAAATCGAGATGTCGTTTTTAGTAGGATTAGTTGAAGAAGAGTGAATTTGGAAAGCAAGTCCGGTAATATTTTTTGCCACTCCGAACAATTCCTCTACCGTGTAAATTTGCTGGCTATAGTTGTATTGATAGTCGAAATGAATCGGAAGGTGAGAGTTGGATGTCGTTCCCTTTTCTATAGCATCCGAGTTACAGGGCATGGTAAACTGTGTGGTAAGTGTTGCACTGCTATCGCAAGGAGTAAGCTTTGCAGTATAAGAAATCCCGGGTTCTAAGTCTGGAATGATATAGCTTAAGCCCGAAACTTGCAAAGAAGTCCATTCATCACTTCCGGTTACGGCATATTCTAACGTTTGAATACTCTTTGGATTATCTGTTTCCCACTGGGCATTTGCAGCAGAATAACCAATTTCGGAGATTTTAAAATTCTTAGCCGGAATGCAATCCGGGATGAGGTCGATAAATACATCATCAATTTCCTTAATGCCGATAGATTCGGCGGGAATTCTAAAAGCAACAAATCTTCCGGTATCGCTATATTCCGAAAAATAGACAACATAGTCAGTCCAATCCATTGTTAGTGGGTTCAAAGTAGCCACATGTTTGAACGTAGTCTCATCTTTGGGGTCAGCCATTATCCCAACTTCAATATAACGTCCCACGCCATTTGCTTTCATTTTGAGTTTCAGCATAATGTCCGAAACAGAATGGATAGGGGCGATGCGGGGTGTCGCTACGATAACTGTATTTCGTTTGTTGATAATGACAACCTTGCGTTCTGATTCGGGGGAGCTTTCGTACAATGGTGCCTGAACAAAATCACCCCATCCGCCGCCTGTCCTGAACCAACAGTCGGGGAAGGCAGTGTCGTTGAAATCCATGAAGTAAGGCATTTTAACAATATCGCACTCTTCGGTATAGAGATCGTAAATCTTATCAGAAACATGAGCCGTGATTTCCCAAATTCGATTTTCAGTAGGATTCAAAGTTAAGGTGTAAGAAGATATCCTGTCTTCGAGATTATATGTTGCCACGGTTTTCCCATTGACAGTCAAACGGGTCAGGTAAAATTTTCGTTCCATCGTGATAAGAACATCAAAAGGGGACTGATCGGCACAGCTTTGCGTATAAGATCCGACAGAATCATTGGGGAAATAAAACGTTGCTTTATCCATCGGAGAAGTTCTCCCCACAGCGGAGATAGTATTGCCTACGGTAACCGTAGCCGCATTTGTCGCTGATTTATTCCCGGAAGTACCGGTAACGAAATAGGTTGTTTTTTCGGATGGAGTAACAGTGATGCTTGCTGTTGTTGAATCGTTACTCCAGAGGTAGTTATCCCACCCTGAAGCGGTAAGCGTAGTGCTGTTTCCGGGGCAAATATAGGTTGCGCCATCTATGGGAAGGCTGCATGGATAATCATACGGAATGGGATAGCCATTATTTAGGTTGTCGCAATCGTTTTTAAAAGTCGTGATAAACAATTGATTGCGGAAAAAATGCTCTAATTGCATCTCATTTGTGTCTAATTCTATGAAGGAACCTTCTATATCATTGCCATCTCCACCGCCTTCAGCAGCTGCATAACAATTTATTAGAGTTGCACGAAAACCGGCGATTTTCCCTCCTTCAGTTGCTCCACCACTCACAGTGCCCTGATAATAGCAATTGATCAGTTTTGATCCGTCTGTCTCTCCTAAGCACCCACCTAAACCACCTGTTTCGGCGTTATTTGTAGCATGCATATTTCCTTGTGTAATGGCGCAATTCTCTATGATGATGTCCGAAGGAGAAAAAAACAATGCAAAGCTAACAATCCCACCTGCATTTCTGGCATTCACCTCCACATTAATACCCAAACAATTTTCAATACGGATAGGATAACCTCCGTATGCGTAAGCCACAAATGCAGAACCAATACTTTTGGCATGTACATATACATTTCGAAGGATTAGATTCCGTATGTATACCGTGTCGGTACGAGTATATGTTCCAACAGATCCGAATAAACCGGCATGATAACCATCATCGCCATAATCGCAATGTAAATTGTGAATGATGTGATTTCCTCCGTCAAAATATCCTGCAAAACAATGACTTGCATGCCAACCTTCAGCGATTGCTCCATAGCCACCTATTGCCTCCCAATTGTTGGCCGTAGCACGAGCGTAATTATCAGGATTAAGCCAGATGTCAGCAGTGAGTTTGATGCTTTTTCCGCGTAGTGAGGTTTGCGTGGCGCCATGTGTGCCATTCACCAAGGCTGCAAGCCCGGCTAACTCGCTGGCCGTTGAGATTTCAAAATAATTTGTATCCGCATCATACCAGCTATAGTCATAAGTAATACCATCCCAAATAGTTTGACTTTGCGCTGATTGGAAGAAGGTGAATAAACTAAAAATGATTGCGAAAAAATAATGGGTTTTATGGAGTAATAAACGTCTCATAATCAAATGAATGATAATAAATTAATGTATTGAACCTTTCGATTGCAATGATACAAATTAAAAGAATAAATCAAAGAAGACAATCTGTG
>JAJDJJ010000077.1 GCA_030267125.1 Bacteroidales bacterium OttesenSCG-928-B11 | reverse complement strand
CAAACGAACGGGTTGCACCGACTAAGAGCATACTCTTAATATTAAAACGTTTGGCATAAATATTCAATCGTATAGAATTGGCGATCAAAAACATAGAAATAACCATAAACAATGCGCATAGAATAAATATGATCCAGCGGTAGGTTGGATTATGGAAAAAGGCGTTCACGATAGCGGTGGGGTAATCCACGTCACGGACGATAACATTTTGACGTTTAATCTCTTTGGTGATCTGTTTGAGAGAATCGGTATTAGCATACTCCGATTTCACGGTAAAACGGATCGAAGCATTGATCGGATTGGTGATGATGTCGGTATAATTATCGCCGATGATTCGTTTGGCTTCTATCGTATTTTCCGAACGAGAGGAAACCATCGAAGTGGCAATGTAAGGTTTCAGCTTCATCTTCTGTTCAAGGGCGACAATATCCGCTTCCTTGACTTCCGAGTAGAAGAGTACTTCCACTTCCAATTTTTCGGAAATATTGTTGATGTAATTTACCACAAAAAAAGCGATCAACGTAATGAGTCCTATGAGAAACATGGTAACTGCAATACTGAAAATAGAACCGAAAGCCGAAAGTCGAAGCCGTGCTTTAGTGATTTTGTCAATGGATTCAGGGTATTTACTCATTCGCCATGCCTTTTTTGTTAAGGTGGCAAAAGTACAAAAAAAATATATAGAGAACTTCGTTGTGAAGCGGCTTTCATCTCTTCAAGTTTCCGCTCTTTTTCATTACCTTTGCATCTTAAAAAAACAATTCTTATGAAGATATCATTCTTAGGTGCAACACAGGAAGTTACGGGTAGCAAATTCTTAATCACAACCGCGAAGGGGACAAAAATCTTGCTGGATTGCGGGATGTATCAAGGAAAAGGACTGGAAACCGACACCATGAATCGCGACCTTGGTTTTGATCCCGCCGAAATCGATTTTCTCATTCTTTCGCATTCACACATCGATCATTCAGGACTCATCCCTTACATCTGCAAGTTAGGTTTCAGCGGGACAATTTTCTGCACACCCGCTGCTCGGGATCTCTGCGCCATCATGTTAGCCGACTCTGGAAAGATACAGGAGGCTGACACTATGCAGTTTAACAAAAAACGGGCACGGAACAACCTCCCTCCGGTGGAACCGATCTATACCATGCGCGACGCGGCGGTGAGCATGCGCCAATTCGCCACTGTGCCGCTCAACCACCCGTTCCAAATCACACCGGAGTTCTCGATACAGTTTTTCGACACAGGTCACATGCTCGGAGGAGCTGCGGTTTACATGACATTCAAAGAAGGCCGGAAAAAGAAAACCCTTTGCTACACAGGCGATATCGGCCGTTATGACAAGAAGATACTCCCCGACCCTCACCCGTTCCCGCAAGCCGACTACATTATCACCGAATCGACTTACGGCGACCGGTTGCACACTTCGCTTGACTTCGCCGAAGACGAGCTGATGCTCATCGTGAAAGATGCCGTGGCACAGCGCAAAGGCAAACTAATCATTCCCGCTTTCGCCATCGGCCGTACGCAGGACATCGTTTATGCGCTCCACCGGCTGAAAGATAAAAACAATCTTCCCGACATCGACATTTTTGTGGATAGTCCGTTAGCCGTCTCCGCTACCGATATTTTCCGTATGCATTCTGAAAATTTCAATGCGGAAATGCAGGAGTTTATCAGCACCCACAGCGATCCGTTTGGGTTTGACAAGCTGCATTATGTTCGAACTATTGACGATTCCAAACGGCTCAACACTTACAATCGACCCTGTATCATCATCTCTGCTTCGGGCATGATGGAGGCCGGGCGGGTAAAACACCACTTGGCAAATAATATCGAAAACCCAAACACAACTATCCTGTCCGTAGGTTATTGCGCACCTACCACACTGGGAGCAAAGATTTTGCGAGGAGACAAAAAAGTTTCCATCTTTGGCGTGAACCACCAAGTACGCGCTACCGTTAAATCAATCGAGGCCTTCTCCGGACATGGTGATTACAAAGAGATGATCCATTACTTATCTTGCCAAAAGAAAAATCAGATCAAAAAACTTTTCATCGTACACGGCGAAGACGAGGTGAGGAAGAATTACAAAGGACACCTGCAAGATGCCGGTTTCAATAATGTGCATATTCCGATATTCAGGGAAGAAGTGGAAATCTAAAAACCTTTGAAACAATCTTCCATCCATACTATTCTGAAGCAATTTTGGGGCTATGATCAATTCAGGCCCCTTCAGGAGGATATTATCCTTTCGGTGCTGAACGGAGAGGACACGTTGGCTTTATTACCTACAGGTGGTGGAAAATCGATTTGCTTCCAAGTGCCGGGAATGGCAAAAGAAGGACTTTGCTTAGTCATTTCACCGCTCATCGCATTGATGAAAGACCAAGTGGAGAACCTTAAACACCGCGGCATCAAAGCCGGCGCAATCTTTTCGGGTATGTCACAAAGGGAGATCGAACGCACATTAGATAATGCCCTCTTCGATCCCGATTACAAATTCCTGTATATCTCTCCCGAACGTCTTAAAACGGAACGGTTCCAGGCGAATTTTTCAAAGATGAAACTTTCCCTGATTGCCGTTGATGAAGCGCATTGCATTTCACAATGGGGCTATGATTTCCGACCGCCATATCTTGAAATTGCTGAAATCCGACCGCATTTTCCCGATGTTCCGATCCTAGCGCTCACCGCCACCGCCACACCGGATGTGGTAATTGATATACAACATAAACTCAAATTCAAAAAAGAGAATCTTTTCCAGAAGAGCTTCGCCCGGGACAATATCACTTACTATATTGTCAAAGAAGAAGATAAACAGAACCGGATGTTACGGATTATCCGAAAATATCCCGGCACAGGCATCATCTACGTGCGTAACCGCCGGAAGACGAAGGAAGTGGCAGAATTTCTGCGGTCAAAAGGAATCTCCGCGGATTACTACCACGCCGGATTGGATGGTGCTACCCGCGAACGGAAACAAAACGACTGGAAAAAAGGAAACACCCGCATTATTGTATCCACCAACGCCTTCGGAATGGGCATCGACAAACCGGATGTGCGTTTCGTCATCCACATCGACATTCCCGATACGCTGGAGGCCTACTTTCAAGAAGCAGGCCGCGGCGGTCGCGACGAATTGCCCGCCGTAGCCATCATGCTTTACGATGATAGCGACCTCAGGGAATTACGCAACAATTTCGAACTTTCCTTCCCTCCATTGGAGGTGATCAAGGACATCTACGCGGGACTTTGCAACTATTTCCAAATCGCCATCGGATCCGGTGAATATTGCAGCTATCCTTTCGATTTGGGTTTATTATCCCAACAATTAAAGAGTAAACCCATCTCCATCCATAACGCCATCAAATTTTTAGAACGGGCGGGATTGTTAGTTATGAGTGATGATGCCAAGAAAAGCTCCATGTTGCATATCAAAATTAAAAAAGAGAATTTTAATAGATTTTACGAACTAAACCCCGTTTGGGAGGAATTTACCAAAACGTTGTTGCGTTCCTACAACGGGCTCTCCATGCAATACGTCCCCATCAATGAGCTGGAAATCGCGCGACGAACAGAGTTAGATATCGCACAAGTGAAAGAAACTCTTCTCAAAATGAAGCAGGTAGATGCTGTAGATTACATCCCTTCCAGTAATGAACCGAGTATCCTGTTTTTAGAAAATCGCATTTCTGACGATTATGTCTATCTCTCTCCTGAAATCTATCAATTGCGCAAAGAAGTGGCACTTAAACGCTTACTCTCCGTAGAAAACTACATTCACACCAAGGATGCTTGCCGGAGTCGCCAACTGTTAGCCTATTTTGGCGAAAAAGACGGACACGAGTGCGGCAAGTGCGATGTCTGTCTGCACATTCACAAAGAAGAAATCGCCAAAAAAGAGTTTGATGAGATCAGCGCTGCCATCCTCACTATTATGAATAAGCATCCACGAACTTCCCGCGCTTTAATAGCTGAACTCTCAACCCAATATATAGAAGAAAAAATCGTGAAAGTGGCACGCTGGTTAGCAGATCAAGGGAAGATCGTGTTTAAGGATTAAACATCAATCATTGTTTTCTCGGGGAAATTAACCAAATAGACTTTTTCCGTGGCACGGGTAACAGCGGTGTAAAGCCAACGCAGAAATTCTTTGTCTAAAGGTTTGTCTTTGAAGAATAGTTGATCGACAAGCACCACTTTCCATTGCCCCCCTTGGGTTTTGTGGCAAGTGAGGGAATAACCGAATTTCACCTGCAACGCATTGAGGTACGGATCTGCTTTCATCTTCAGATAACGGGTGCGTTTATTGGGAATCTCTTCATAATCTTTAGCCACTTCGTGGTAGAGCCGGTTATTTTCTTCGGCAGAAAGCGCGGGGGTGATCCCTTGCAAACTGTCTAAGATAATTTTGATGTCGATCGTTGGATAATCGGGATAATCGCAAAGGCGCACTGTCACATCTGCAAAGTGGAAGCCGTAAAGTTCCTGTCGTTTTTGTATCGCCATCAATTCCAGCATATCACCATTGGCAATGAAACCCACAGGCGAACTTTCGTCTACCCAGTGATAGTTATTTTTCACAGTCATCAGGTAGTCGCCGGTCGCAATGGAACTCTCGCGATACAGAATGCGGTTTCGTATTTCGTTGTTGTAAAGAATTGCCCGTTTATTACTCGGTGTGATCACCACTACCTCATCATATTCATAATTGCCATAGAGCGTGTTGAGTAACTCTTCAAGATCACTGCCCTCCACGTTATTAAAATCGGGAAAACCCTCGGCAGTGAATAGCGGGAAATCGTAATCCCCGCTGCCGATTTTCTGCCGTAAGTTATTGGCATTGTATAGAATGCCTGAATCTAACGCTTGACGTACCACATCAGTGAGTTGGTAGGTGGTGAGTTGAAGCGAGAAATTTCGTGTCAGATAGTCGGGCATGAGTGCGGGACTATTTTCTTCGCCCACCGGAGGCAGCTGCGCTTCATCTCCAATAAACAACAACTTGCAGTTCTCGCCTTCAAACACATAACTAATCAGATCGTCTAATAAAGTACGGCCTTGGCTATCCAACGAAAAATTTTTGTCGGAGATCATGGAAGCCTCATCTACAATAAACAATTTATTCTTAAAAACATTCTTTTTCCGTCCGAAATGGAGTAGCCCGTCTACCATTTTAGTACGATAGAGATGTTTATGGATGGTATACGCCTTTCTATCAGCATAATTGGAGAACACTTTTGCGGCTCTTCCGGTAGGAGCCAGCAATACCGCATCTTGTTTTGCAAAGGCCAGCGCTTTCACTAAGGCACTGACAATCGTGGTTTTACCTGTTCCCGCATAGCCTTTCAGCAAGAAGAGACTTCGGGGTTCGTTTTGGCAAATAAATTCAGCGAGAAGACGGATCGCTTCCGTCTGTCCGGATGTGGGTTGGAAACACATCTCTTGGCGCATCAATGTGATGAAGTCGGTTTTAGAAAGCATGTCCGATCGCGATTTGAAAACCTCTCCAAAAACCCAGGTAAGATTTATTTTTCCCTCCTGGCGTGGCATATTTTTCTCTTTTTTTGAACCATTCCGAGTTAATCACATTTCCGTAAGGTGATCCCGGATCCAAAATAGGAAGCCCGTAATCTATTCTTATCAAGAAAAAGTTAAAATCCAACCGTAAACCAACGCCCACAGATAGTGCAAGTTGTTTGTAAAATGTATCGAAACCAAACTTCGCATTGGGCATCTCCGGATCATCATTCCACAACCAGATATTTCCAGCATCTGCAAAAACGCCGTATTTCAAAGCCTTCCAAATCGTACCGCGATATTCCAAGTTCAATTCCAGCATAATATCCCCTGTCTTCTCCATGTATGCAGTGTCATTACTATATCCGCCCGGCCCCAGCAACCGGTAGCCCCAACCTCGAATGCTATTCGCCCCTCCTACCGCGAAACCATTTTCAAACGGCAGGACATTGCCTGTTTTTTCAGGATTTGTAAGCGGAATTGCCGCTCCCATAGCTAATCGGGAAGCGATGGCGTTCTTCTTGTTTATGGTATACAAATAATTAAGATTAAACGAGAGTGATTCATAGCGGGTGTAGCGATATCCAAAGATCCGCTCATAACTATCCTTCTTAAAAAGCTGATCCACACCTAAAAAGAGCAAACCCGAAGACACCATATCCAACGTGAGGCGGAGATTGTGGCGTTGACTATTTATAGGGAACAGATAATTTAAGCGGTAAGCGATATTCAAATCCATCGCTTTGTCGAAACGCTTCCTGTAGTCTGCGGAATATTCATTAATCGAAGAGACCCGAAACGAAGTGTCGTATGTGTTAATGTTGACCGGGGAAAAAGAGTGTGTCACGGAGTTGTTTGGCGTCCAATTGTAGGTAGTGGAAAAATTCACTTTTGTCCGTTTATATTTCTGGTTTACATTCACCCCCAGCCGGATTTGGGTACTGTATTTCACGGCGTTGGAATTTTGCACGTTTTTAAAAAAGAGCAATCTCGGAAAACTCAGCGACGCATTGGCCCCCACATCGAAGTAGAAGAGGTTCTCGTCATCGCTATTTTTATTGTAAAAAACATTGTGATAGTAAAATCCCGTATACAGATTAACCGTAAAATATTCCGCTCCTTTAAAAAGATTCCGGTTGGAGTATGAGAAGGAGAGGTTCATCTTATCGCTACGGGCGCTACCCTCCAAGGCAAAGGAGTGTTTTTTGCTTCGCGTCAATCTATAACGCGTGTCGAGTTTACCGGTTTTACCGACCGAGTCAATCGAGTTCTGATTTTCTATAAACTCAATGTTGATGATGCTGAAGTTATTTAGCCCCCGCAATCGATAATACGACTTATTATACGCCGCCTGTGTGTATTGCGCTCCCTTTTTCGTGAAAATATTGTCTATAATGGTGCGGTAACGAAAATCCCTGATTATCTTTCGTCTACCATCTTTCAATGTGTCTGCCGGCGTAATAAAATAGTAAGTCGTGGAATCCTTTTCCTTGGTATAACTCACCACGCGTATGGTGTCCAGCAGCTCATTCTGTTCTGTAGTCAGGCTATAGTTCGTATGGATGTATATCTTATCGAATTGATACCGGTAGAACATCCGGTTACGCAAATTTTCGTTGCGCACATGATCCAAATCAACGACAATATTGAGCGCCAAGCTTTTTTGTCCCTTATTGGTCAGGATTTGGCTACTATTTATTGTATCCACCTCAACGACAACGACATTGTTATTCACGTAATAATAGCCATTGTCGCGAATAAGGCTGGCGATCCGGTTTCGTTCTTCAATGATCCTATTTTCGTTGTATGCCATGCCGGGTTTGAGCAATGAGCTGGCGGTGTCGAGTAAGATAATGCGGCGAAATTCGGGCAGCGGGATCGTATAATTCACCTCCCTCACATAATGCTGATCTTTGACATTGATTTTATAGTCTACCAACACCTTTTTCGGATTGCTCTTGCGATGGCGAATCTCCGGCATGATCTCCGGTGTAAAATAGCCTAACTTTCTCAATTGCAGATGGAGCTGCCCTACCGAATAATCGATCTGTGAAGTATCGAG
This sequence comes from Bacteroidales bacterium OttesenSCG-928-B11, assembly GCA_030267125.1. GTDB lineage: Bacteria > Bacteroidota > Bacteroidia > Bacteroidales > WCHB1-69 > JAGVVH01. Next base: position 2,107 of record JAJDJJ010000077.1, on the reverse strand, counting down.
CAGTACGGGCGGTTCTCCAATTTTCCGCTTCAGCCACCGCTCTTTCGTCTCACCGTTCCGCTTCACCTTCGGCTCCCAATTCACATAAATCGCCGTCCGCAGGTTAGTGAACAAAAACTTCCGGTTGGGAGTCGGGCGAACAAGGTATTGCAAATCGTCAAACTCATTCGATTTCTTATCCTTCACTTCGATATTGTTTTTCATTAACATATACTCATTGTCCCGCAAATTCTTAGTGGAACTGCAGCCCAAAACAGAGCATAATAAAATAAAAATAAAACAATTTCGAATTTTCATCCTAACGCATGTCATTGATATCCACACCTGGAAAATCAGCGGTTTTCAATTGGAAATCTGTTTTTTGAACGATTTTATTCGTCTCCGTTTTATCGAAATTATAGACATAAACGGAGTTATCTTTCTCATACATTGAAAAACCCACGATCTCGTTTTTCGCCTCATCCACAAAAATCCGGATTTTGAAATAACTCTCCTGCTTGATCGGCGTAACATCAACTATCGTAATCTTTTTATTGTTAACTGTCTCCTCCCGTATAAACTTTGCGGTATAATTCTTCTTCCAGTTATCCAGCAATTGGATCGGATTGATCAAAGTTTCATCCTCTTCATCGTTTTGAAAAACAGATATTTCATTAACATCCTTTTGGTACGTCCAAATTGTTTCTCCATCGCAATAGATCTGCTGACCGGGAATGGTCATTTTATACATGTTGTCCTTGACTAATACCTCACCGGCAATTTTATTTACAGCAGTTTTATTCTCCTCAATTCGCAAGGTGAATTGGATAGAGACCGATGGGTATTTTTTATACTGTGCCGCTAATTTATCCAATATCTCATTTGCTCCGCCGGAAAGATGTTCCTGCGAGTAAGCGCTGATGGAAAAGAGGAGTATAGTTAGACAAATGATCTTTTTCATAACGTTTATGATTAAAGGTTTTTTCGGAAATTGCCGGTTTCGTAAGGTTTTCTCCTACAAAATCCCCCAACCAACTCCCAAGCGCGAAGATAGGGAAAGTTGGTGATAAATTTTTAATGATTATCTATTACCACCGTCTCCGTCCTCAATTTCTTTCGACCATCGAAAAGGGAGATGAGGTAAACGCCAGCGGGTAGATGATTGATATTCAATGAGAAATCGGTGTTGTGTGCTGTGATGTTTTGCGTTAGATGTTCTTTCCCTGTGATGTCATGGATGACAAGGTGGGTGACCGGCTGGCTGACGCAGATGGTGAGGCGGTCGCTCGCGGGGTTGGGATAGAGAAGGATTTCGGAATGTATTGTCGGTACACCAATCCCTGATCCGCCAACAAATCTGTACCAAAAAGAGAGATCATCGAAGACGACCTCCTTCGTAACATTCCTGATAATATCCGCAACATCAGGTGAGACGGTAAAGTTGTAGTTCGATTGCGTGGGATCTTTCCGGAACATCACGGCATAGAAAGTACAGGCCGCGGCAAAGGAGCCATTATTGCTGGGGTGGCTCTCATCGGAGCTATAAAGCTCAATACCGGGATGGTCGTTGCGCAGTTTGCGCCATACCTTCGCCACGGGCGCGATCGCCGCTTCGTTGTATTCGGCCATCATCGTATACCGTAATTGTAGCATGCTGTCCATCCCCTCGTAAGTGCAAAGCGGGGGAAAAAGGTCGCAGTTTTGCTGGTCTCCGTTTTTGCGTCCCCAAGTCATATAGAACAATACGGTAGCATCGGCATTATGCAGCTTGATATGGTCGCTCAACATTTCGGCATACGGAAACATTTGTACCGCAACCTGTCCGTCCGGAAATGCCGGCAATTGGCTCTGTTCTTGTAAAATAACAAAATCCCAATCGCCCTCTTCGATCAGTGAGAGCGAAGTGGCATTGGCAAAGTGGTTCTGCAAGGTGTGCCCACCCGGCGTGTTGCTCTTGTATTCCAGCGTGTCGCCCGCCGCCAACGCAAATTGCGCCACAAGCCCCGGTAGGTTGTTATTTTCCGTATAGCTATTTCCTAAAAAAAGCGCCCTGATTTTCGCCGCTTGTGTATTCACACATAATACGGACAGAATAATAAAGAGAATAAAGGTTTGTTTTTTCATGGTT
>JAJDJJ010000076.1 GCA_030267125.1 Bacteroidales bacterium OttesenSCG-928-B11 | reverse complement strand
GTACCAGTCGGTCATCTTGCATGTTGTATACGAACACGATGCGGATATCTATTACAACAATGCGGAAACCATACCTGTATTGGAGCTGAAGCCTTTTATTCCGCAAAATCTACTGGAAGAATATCAACGTTTGACACTGTCGAATAATGAACTGCCGTGTAAATCCCAGCTGCCGGATATCCCTTTGTTGCAATTTACCTCGTTTCTCTCCTCCCTTTCGATGGAACGGTTGTTGCGAAAGCAGGAGGTGATTTTGAAAAAATTGCGTTCCTGCCAAGAGAATTGGGATGAAGTTTTTTTCCGAAATTTAGCCGTTGCGTTTGGCTTTAAAACGAATACGGCGGCATTTGAAGAACTGGCAAAAAGTATCCCTTTTAGATATATTCAAAAACATGAACAAGCAAAAAAACAAATAGAAGCGTTGTTGTTCGGGCAGGCGGGTATGCTGGATAAACCGTGCAATGATGATTATTTTCAAGTATTATTGCAAGAATATCAATTCCTCAAATATAAATACGGATTGACGGGAATAAAGGAAGAATCATGGAATTATTTGCGCTTGCGGCCGAAAAATTTTCCGGCATTACGGATTGCCCAGTTTGCAGATCTGCTTTATAAAAAAGGAGATATTTTTAAAGTATGTATTGAAAACATTGATTTAGATTTTTTGAAATCCCTGCTCGCCTGTAAGGCTGATAACTATTGGGCGAAACACCACAAATTCGGAGTTGAAATCGCTAAACAGTCGGTTGCCTTGGGAGAGCAAGCCATCCAACTGCTTATCATCAATGCCGTGGTACCCACACTCTTTGCTTATGGGACATTTCAAGGAAATGAAGAGCTGCAGATGGCGGCAGTGACAATTTTGGAAAGAATGGAGTTTGAAGAAAATAAGATCACAAAATTCTATCGGTCAAGTGGTTTCCCCTGCCGCGGAGCGCTCTTCTCCCAAGCGATCTTGGAACTGCGCAATATGTACTGTGCCAAGAAACGCTGCCTCCATTGCGGAATCGGGAAATATTTGCTGAAAGGAAATTTGGCGGTTGGCGGTGGGTGACGAGTGGATTTATTATTTTTGCGCGATTTATTAATACGAAAAATAAACGCATGAAACAGAAATTGCTTTTTTTACTACTTATCTGTAATTTGATGATGACAAGCGCTTTTGCGCAAATCCGCTATGTGAAACCTGGTGGCACAGGCAACGGGAGTTCTTGGGTTAATGCTTCGGGGAGCATACAAGACATGATAGATTATACTTTTGCCGGAGGGCAGGTTTGGATTGCCGGCGGTACTTATCTGCTGGATACGACCTTGCAAATGAAAGACAACGTAAATGTCTATGGTGGCTTTTTCGGAGATGAAACCTCAATAGCCGACCGACCCAAAAGTGACTTGGATGGCAACGGAACTATAGAACCTTGGGAATTTACCCACGCTACGGTTTTAGACGGGCAGCATACAAGACAGGTGCTTAACCAAGCTGCCGATTTTTCCATAGAAACAGTTTGGGATGGAGTAACGATTGCTAATGGGAGGGTTTTGGGAGGTGTGTTCGGTGGTGGTGCATACATCAGGGCCAATTGTCAATTAATTAACTCCATTATTAAGAATAATGTTTCTGCTTCATCCAATCCTAATAATGCACTTCGAGCCGGGGGTATTTATAACAAAGGCGGGGGAATAAAAAAATGCATTATTTATGATAATATTATTGATGATAACCAGAATTATGGCGCAAGTGCCGGCGGGGTTTATAATGAAGAAGGCACCATAGACAGTTGCACTATTTACAACAATTCCATTTCCCATACCCATACTTATCCGAGTTCTTACTCTGGTGCCGGAATTTACAATAAAGGAGGAACTGTAGGCAACAGTATTATTAGTAATAATAAGGTTATTGGAGGTTTTATAGTTCATGGTGTGGGCATCTATAATAGTGACAACGGGACGATAAACAATTGTAAGATTAGAGAGAATATTGTCTCAGATGTTGTATACTCTTATGGTGGTGGTATCTACTCCCATGAAGGAGGAACCATAAGTAATTGCGAGGTTATATCTAATTTTTCTGCGCTTCAAGGTGGCGGGATCTTTATGAACAATGGAGGAGTCATAGAGAATAGCACCATTAGTGGAAATACAATTTCTGTATCTCAGCATGCTATTTCATTTACTCCTTCTGGCGCCGGAATTTATAGTGATGGTGCCATTATAAGAAATTGCACGATTAATGAGAATAGACTTTCTTACACATACGCATCTGCAAATCAGTCTGTTTGTGGTGGCGGTTTATATATTCGAGGAGAAGGAGGAGCGGTGAGTCATTGTACTGTCATCGGGAATACGGTGTCCTATTCAGCTAATACTGTTAATTTTGCTCGTGGCGGAGGTATTTATTGCTATGAAACAATGACCGAGATAGTTGACTGTATAGTCAAAAACAATAAAACTCTAATCAATGGAGACATAGATGGTCAAGGCGGAGGTGTCTATCAAGGAGTAATAACCCGTTGCAGGATAGAAGATAATTCATCCGGGGAGGGCGGCGGTTTCTATAAAAGCAGCGTTAATAACTGCATAGTTTTCAATAATAGCGCTACAAGCCATGGCGGTGGCGGTTTCCTTGAGGAGAATGGTAAAAGTGTCAACTGCACTTTTATCAATAATACCGCAGCAGGTAGAGGCGGTGGGATATATGTTAATGCAAGCACCAATACTAGTGTGGCAAATAGTGTTTTTTGGCAGAATTACGCGCCTTTTTGGGAGCAGATTGGCACGCCGGCAGGTGCAAGTGCGGCAAATGTAACCTATTCTGCTGTTCAGGAACAGTATCCGGGTGCTGGCAATATTGTCATAGCGGAAGATAACGATAACGGAGGTCCCCTGTTTTTCAATCCCGCAACCCACAATTGGCAACTGCAAGAAGGCTCGCCCTGCATTAATGCAGGAAGTAATGTTGCCCTTTCAGCGACCGATACTATTGATTTGGCAGGAAATCCAAGAGTTTTTGACGCGACGGTGGATATGGGAGCCTACGAGAGACAAGGTGCTAATCCGCCGACACATACTATAAGCGGGCAGGTTACCTGCGGTGGAAATCCGCTCGAAGGTGTTATAATAACAAGCGACTCCTCGATAGTTACAGATGCATTGGGAATGTACAGCATGACGGTATGTCAGGGAACCAATATTGTAATTACTCCAACGATGGAGGGTTATGGATTTATACCTCAATCTATTGCCTGCGATAATGTGATGGGCAATCTTGAAAATCGAAACTTTACGGCAATAACAATGATTCCCGTGACCCATATCACCAATGTTCCCGATACAGTATTGCCAAACGTTCCCTATCTGCTTAATGGAACAGTTGAGCCAAGTGATGCGACTAAACAAGCTATTGTTTGGAGTGTGGCCGATGCGGGAACTGCCGGTGCAACCATTGCCGGCGATACGCTTAATACTGCGGGTATAGGTACATTAGTAATTACGGCAACCATCATAGACGGCATAACGTTAGGCGTGAATTATGTACAACATTTCACTATCGCCACGGCTTTAAATTTCTTCTGTGGTGGAAATGGTACGCCAACAGATCCTTATCAAATCTGTACACATCAACAATTAAATACTTTAGCTGTTTACGTGAATGCGGGAAATGGCGATGCTACAGAAGATAAATATTATAAGTTGATGAGTGATATTGATCTGAGTAGTTATGACAATTGGACGCCCATAGGTAATAATAGCACGAATAACAATACGCATCGTTTTCAAGGCTATTTCGATGGAAATAAAAAAGTGGTGAGAAATCTTACGATTAGCGATTCCTCAAATTATCAAGGATTGTTTGGTTATGCAACAGGGGGAGCTATTCAAAATCTTGGTATAGAGAATTGTGCCATTAACGGGAATCAATACGTGGGTGGTTTAGTAGGATACAGTGCGACAGATATATCCAATTGCTATATTACCGGCAATGTAAGTGGAAGAGGCGATTATGTAGGCGGCTTAACGGGGTATGGCACATCTGCTATTTCTGATTGTTACGCTACGGCTAATGTGAGCGGAAATGCGCATGTAGGCGGTTTGATGGGATTTAACAGCTCTACCCTGTCGAATAGTTACGCTGCCGGCAAGATAAATGCTAACGATGATTACGTGGGCGGCTTGGTAGGACAAAATTCGAATGGCACAATCAGAAATTGTGTGGCAGCCAACGACTCCATTATTTCCGCATTAAACGTGAATAATATAAATCGTGTATGTGGTAATAGTTCGGGAAATTACCAAAATAACTATGCGCTTAATATTATGATTATTAAAAAAGAGGGGAGCTGTCATTATTTTACAAATTCAAATATTGCTGGCACAAGCAGGTCTTCTGTGACACTAAGAAGTTTGGCATTTTATGCAACAATAAGCAATTGGCACAGTGACACCACCTCTTGGAGCATTGCTGACTCATCTGGTATATGGAATATCTGCGATCAGGAAGGCTTGCCGTTCTTGCGTTGGCAGAACATAGATTGTGATGGCCCGGCCGATGATATCTTTTGCGGAGGAAACGGTACTATGGAAGATCCTTATCAAATTTGCAATCCTCAGCAACTCAAATATTTTGCCGATTATATCAATGCAGGGAACGGCGAAAATACAATCGATAAGTATTATAAACTAATGTCAGATATGGATTTAGCCGATTATGACAATTGGGTTCCGATAGGATATTCTTCGTTACCCTTTGTGGGATCTTCTCCATTATCTTTTCAAGGCCATTTTGATGGCAATGAGAAAGTGGTGAGAAATCTTATGATTACAGATTCATCGGATCATTGTGGGTTGTTTGGATATATAAACGGTGCAACGATTCAAAGCTTAGGTATAGAAAATTGTAATATTCACGGACATAATGGTGTGGGTGTCTTAGTAGGAAGAGGCAACCAATCTACAATCAGCGGTTGTTATGCCACCGGTCATGTAGAAGGGACAGGCAATTGGATTGGCGGCTTGGTAGGAACTTTTTCTACTAATTATGCTGCCATAAACGATTGTTATACTGCTGTAAATGTGACAGGAGGAAACTATGTGGGAGGTTTGGCAGGTACAGCACAGAGTCATATTGACAATTGCTACACCACAGGGACTGTGAAAGGCATTAACTATGTGGGAGGAGTAGTAGGAAGTTATTATAACATTGGGTCTATGTCAAACGTAGTAGCGGCGAATGATTCCGTAATTGCAACCAATTACACGTCGTATGTTAATCGGATTTGTGGAAACACAAACGGTGTTAAGGAGAATCTTTATGCCCTTGATGCAATGATAGTAAAATCTGAAGATTACATTGTTACTGTACAAAATAATACTGCTTTTTCAGGTCAGGCAAAACCTCTTGCCACATTGCAGAGCTTATCGTTTTATACTACACCAAATAATTGGAATAGCGAATCTCCTTGGAGTATTGTTGACCCTTCGGGAATATGGAAAATATGCGATAGCGAAGGATTGCCATTCTTGCGTTGGCAGGGCTTAACGTGTGATAATGCCGTATTGAGTGGAACAGTATCTATTGCCGGAAATGCGGTTTATGGAGAAATCTTAACCGCTGTCACATCGGATTTAACCTCAACGCCTACCGTCCCTTTAGGGACTTTAAGCTATCAGTGGAAACGCAACGGTATCAATATAGGAGCAAATAGTGAAACGTATGTTTTAAGAGAAACAGATATAAACAAGACCATTACCGTAGCGGTATCGGCAGAAAATTGTATCGGCTTTGTGACGTCGGCGGCGACAGCAGCTGTGGCAAAAGCGTTACACTCCACACCGGCACAGCCCACTCTTAATAGTAGTACCACAACAAGCATTACGCTCAATTTGGTGTCGGGATGTGAGTATAACATCAATGGCGGAATCTGGCAATCATCGCCCACATTTCAAGGATTAATTCCTAATACATCATATACCTTCACACAGCGCAAAAAGGAAACTGCAACTCATTTGGCATCACTGGCAAGTGAGCCGGCTGTATTTAATACAAACTCATCTTTTTATACCATTACCGCATCGGTAAATAACCTGGAATTTGGAATAATCACGCCTTATGGAGAAAGGCAGGTGGAAACGGGTGGCAACATTACGTTCAATATTACGCCCAATAGCGGTTATGTTATTGATAATGTTTTAGTAAATGACACATCTCAAGGCGCCATAACTACCTATACGTTCCTTAATGTGCATTCCGATGGCTTGATAACAGTCATCTTTAAGGAAAAGGTGGGAATTGCTGAAATAGCGTTGTCAGACATTTTAGTTTACCCAAACCCGACACAAGACGAGTTGCGAATAATAAGTAATAAAACACGAATCACAGGCATTGAGTTTTTTGATGTAGTCGGAAAGAAGGTGTTTACACCTCCTGTGCATCATCACTCCTCTGAAATTGTGGCAGATATTTCACAGCTGCAAGCGGGAGTCTATTTCGTGCGAATATTTACTGAAATGGGAGAAGTTACTAAAAAGGTATTGAAAGAGTAATGCAGCTGTCTGGGAAGTGGGTAATCAGCTTCGCTGGGCAAGTATTTTTCCCAACACTCCTCAACTGTTATTTATCACAAAAATTGCTCCACGCTCTTCTTCAACTCCCCGGCATCCAGTACTCCCGATTGCCGATAAACCATATTACCCTGTTTGAAGATAATGGTGGTGGGGACGGATTGGATTTGGTACTGGCTGGCAAACTCTCTGTTCTTGTCGATGTCGATCTTCAATACCCGTAATTTCCCGGAATATTCTTTGGCAACGCTCTCAACGATTGGAGAGTAGGAACGGCAAGGCCCGCACCATGTGGCAAAAAAATCGACTAAAACCGGCAGGTCGCCTTTGATAATGTTGTGAAATGTTTCCATGATATTTTTTATTGCTTGATTCGTAGTGTAAACAAAACTCAGCCTTTAAGGTTCAAGTGTTCCGAGTTCAGATGCATTGATGCTTTTTTTCCTATTTTCGCGTGGCATTTTAACCATAGTATTATGAGCACATATTTATATAAGGACGTAAATAAGGTTACCACAAATATTTTGCAACGCATGCGCGACGAGGGTGAAAAGATCGCCATGTTAACGGCTTATGACTACTCAACGGCAAAATTGCTGGATATGGCAGGCCTTGATGTGATTTTGGTAGGTGATTCAGCGGCGAATGTGATGGCCGGCTACAAAACCACTCTGCCGATTACCCTCAACGAGATGATTTATCATGCCAGCTCCGTGGTCAGAGCAGTTGAACGGGCATTGGTGATTGTAGATCTTCCTTTTGGCACCTATCAGGGTAATTCCAAAGAAGCGCTTAATTCGGCTGTCCGTATCATGAAAGAATCGGGAGCGGATGCGGTGAAACTTGAGGGTGGCGAAGAGGTGTCCGAATCGATCGACCGGATATTGAGCGCCGGTATTCCTGTGATGGGACACCTCGGACTCATGCCGCAATCTATCAATAAGTTCGGGACGTACGCCGTGAGAGCGAAAGAAGATAAAGAGGCGGAAAAAATAGTGAAAGATGCACAGATATTGGATCGGCACGGTTGCTTCGGCGTGGTGTTAGAAAAGATCCCCGCCCTGTTGGCGAAAGAAATCACGGATTCAGTATCCATTCCAACCATCGGAATTGGAGCCGGACCGCATGTTAGCGGACAGGTGTTGGTTTTCCACGACATGGTCGGCATCACCCAACAGTTCTCTCCGCGTTTCCTGAGAAGATACCATAACCTCAGCGAAGAGATCATCAAGGCAGTCACCACCTACATTGATGATGTGAAAAGAGTCGATTTCCCTAACGAGAAGGAGCAGTACTAATGCTATCCTCCCGGATACTTTACGAAGATAACCACTTGATCATTGTGAACAAACTCAATAATGAGTTGGTGCAAGGTGATATATCAGGTGATGTGCCGTTGTTGGAAAAAGTACGAGAGTACATTAAAAATACGTATCACAAGCAAGGCAATGTTTTTTGTGGCTTGGTGCATCGGTTGGATCGACCGGTGAGCGGAGCGGTGATATTCGCCAAAACCTCGAAGGCGCTCACCCGCATGAATCAGTTGGTGAAAGAACGGAAAATCGACAAAACATACATCGCCATTGTGGAAAATAGATTAGAAAATGCAGAGGGAGTGCTCCGCAACCATATTCGTAAAAATGAAAAATTGAACAAGAGTTTTATCTCCGACATACCTAAAGAGGATTATAAAATTGCCGAACTGACGTATAAAATCATAGGGCAATCCAAACGATACACCATTGTTGAGGTGCAGTTGATGACGGGGCGACATCACCAAATTCGGGCGCAACTGTCGCATGCCGGCGCACCAATCAAAGGAGATTTGAAATATGGCGCACGCCGTTCCAATAAAGACGGGTCGATATCGTTGCATGCGGCGAAACTTAAATTTGAACACCCTGTTTCGCATCAAATGGTAGAAGTGGAAGCACCGGTTTTGAGTGAAGAATTCCGGATGATTATGGGAAACGAGTAACAAATTGAAACATGTCCTTTGTGCTTTTTATTATTTTTGCATCCCCAAAAAACAACTGTTATGGAAATAACCCGTATTTTCGACATTCTTCCGCATTATGCAACCCATTATCCTAACGACGACGCACTTTGCAGCAAAGAAAACGGCGTATGGGTGAAATACAGTATCAACCAATATATCGAGAAGGTTAATTACATCAGCTACGGTTTGATGCAGTTGGGTGTGAAGAAGGGTGACCGTATCGCGTCTATCACCGGCAACCGGCCGGAATGGAATTTCTTAGATATGGCAATTTTGCAACTTGGTGCAATTCACGTTTCAATCTACCCGACAATTAGTGAATCGGATTACAAATATATCCTCAACCACGCTGAAGTGAAGATGGTTTTCGTTTCCGGCTGGGAATTGCTGCGAAAAATCGAAAATATTATTTCGGAGATCCCACAGCTGAGTGACAATGTTTACACTTTTCGTAATTTGCGAGGATACAAGCACTTGAACGAAGTTATTGAATTGGGAATGGCCAACCCCAGCCCGCAATACTTAACCGATATAAAAGATCGTATTTCGCCCCATGATCCGATCACGCTGATTTATACGTCAGGGACGACCGGAAATCCGAAGGGAGTGATGCTCTCTCACCACAATTTGCTCATGAATGCGATGGCGGTGATGCCGATCGTGCCGGTGAAACAAGGAAGCAAAACATTGAGCTACTTGCCATTGTGCCATATTTACGAACGCATGATGATCTATACGTGGCACCTGCTGGGCGTATCCATCTATTATGCGGAGAGTTTGGCTAAGATTGCGGATAACCTGCAGGAGATCAAACCCGACATCTTTACTACCGTACCGAGACTGCTTGAGAAGTTTTATGACAAGATCATCGCTACCGGACGGAAGATGAAGGGTGTTAAACGGAAGATTTTCTTTTGGGCTGACGAGGTGGCGCGTGCGTATGAAATTGAAGACCAAGGGTGGATCTATAACATGAAATTGAAGTTAGCGAGAAAGTTAGTGCTCCGAAAATGGCATGCGGCGTTGGGTGGAAATTTCAGTGTAGTGGTATCCGGCGGCGCGGCGATACAACCCTTAATGGCAAAGATATTCTATGCGATGGAAGTTGCAGTGTTAGAAGGTTATGGCTTGACAGAAACCTCGCCGGTGATCGGAGTAAGCAACTTCTTCAAGCACGGCGTGAAGTTCGGAACCGTTGGGCCACCACTCCCGGGTATTGAAGTGAAAATTGCTGAAGACGGTGAGATTCTCACGCGCGGACATTGTGTGATGCAAGGTTATTACAAAGCGCCAGATCTCACCAAGGAAGCC
>JAJDJJ010000075.1 GCA_030267125.1 Bacteroidales bacterium OttesenSCG-928-B11 | reverse complement strand
CGGCTACTCTTTTCCACGGACACAGGCTTTACTGGAGAGCCTTTTGTTGCTATCTTTGCAGTCGAAATAAACGCACAATATGAAACAAATTCCGCCCATGAAAAAAAATATTTTACCTTGTTTTATTATGCTTCTTCTTTGGAGTTGCACAACCAATAATGATACGCATAAAAATTCGGATTTGACACAATATGTCAAGCCTAATATTGGGACCGCTCACAGTCGTTATTTCTTTTATTCACCCGCTGCGAAGCCTTTTGGTATGGCTAAACTAGCGCCATCTACAAATGGGAGCTTTGGAAATCACGATGGCTGGGAAGCGGTTGGTTATGATGAGCGACACACTTCCATCGAAGGTTTCCCCAATTTTCACGAATTTCAAATTGGAGGAATAACATTTGCCCCTACAGTAGGTAAACTACAAACTATACCCGGTGCACTGGAGGATGTTTCGAGCGGATACCGTTCTAATTTTGACCATAAGGATGAATTTGCTTCAGCCGGATATTATTCTGTATTGCTAAAAGACTATAATGTAAAGGCCGAACTCACAGCAACCGAGCGTGTTGGTTTTCATCGCTACACATTTCCTCAATCCAACGAATCCAATGTCATTTTCGATATAGGTCATCGTATGGGGGAGAGCGGTCCGGTAATTGATGCTGAGGTGAAAATTATAGACGGCACCCATATCGAAGGATTTGTAATAACTCGTCCCGAATATGTAAAGAAATACCAGGCAGGTGCTACTGTCAGCATGTACTTTTCGGCGGAGCTTGACAAAGCCCCTGAAACATACGGCACCTTTATCGGGGAAGAGATTTTCGCCAGCCAAAAAGAAGCAAAAGGAGTAGGCGCAGGAGCTTATCTCACATTTAATACCACAACCGATGAAGCCATAACCATCAAAGTGGGACTTTCGTATACATCTATAGACAATGCTCGTTTAAATCTGAACACAGAGGCGAAAGATTTGAGTTTTGATGAAGCTCAAAAACAAGCGAAGGACTCTTGGAATAATTATCTTGGACGTATTCGCGTTGAAGGTGGAACAGAAGAAGATAAGATCAAATTCTATACCGGGCTTTTTCATGCCGTATTGGGTCGGGGATTGGCAAGCGACGTGAACGGAGCCTATCCGAAAAACGACGGAACAGTTGGACAAATCCCATTAAATGCACAAAATAAACCGATACACAATCATTACAATACAGATGCTATCTGGGGTGGATGTTGGAATCTTACCCAATTATGGGCAATCGCATATCCTGAATATTATGCCGATTGGATTCAGAGCCAATTGTTGGTGTACAAAGATGCCGGATGGTTGGGCGATGGTATTGCAACAAGTAAATATGTTTCGGGAGTGGGAACTAATTTCACAGGTTTAGCTATTGCTGCTGCTTATAATCTCGGTATCCGTAATTTTGATGTTGATCTTGGATACGAAGCTGCCCGCAAAAACGAATTAGAATGGGAAGATCGCATACCGGGAGCCGGAAAGATGGATGTAGGTGCATTTGTTCAAAGAGGATTTTGTCCATATATAAGAAATGATGATGGCGCAACCAGAGAGTTAACCACACAGGGCTCGGCTTTCGGCACTTCACACACTCTCGAATATGCGTTTAGTAGTTATGCTGTTGCCCAATATGCAAAAGCCTTAGGTAAAACAGCTGATTATGAACAGTTGATGCAATTATCGAAAAGTTGGAAGCACATCTACGATCCAACGGTTAAATTTATGCGTCCTAGAGATATCAACGGTGAGTTTATCGAAAATTTCGATCCTACAGCACCATGGGTTGGCTTTCAAGAAGGAAACGCTTGGCAATACACTTTCTATGTGCCTCATGATGCGGAAGAGCTGGTGGAGATGCTTGGCAGGGATGAATTCAATAATCGTTTAGATAGCGTATTTATGATTTCTCAAAAAAATATCTTCGGTGGAGGAAAAGAGATCGATGCTTTTGCCGGACTACAAGGCTTGTATAACCATGGAAACCAGCCAAACCTTCACATCTCATGGCTGTTTAATTTTTCTGGTCGTCCCGATTTGACACAAAAATGGGTTCGTGCAATTTGTGATGAATTTTATGGAACAGATGGTATTCACGGCTATGGATACGGACAAGATGAAGACCAAGGACAATTAGGTGCCTGGTATGTCCTTGCCGGTATCGGATTATTTGATGTGAAAGGGTTGACGGCTCCCGACCCATCATTCCAAATTGGCAGTCCGTTGTTTGATAAAGTAACTATTAAACTGCCGGATAATATCAGAAAAGGTGTGTTTGTTATTGAAACAGAAGGCAATTCAAAGCAGAATATTTATATACAAGAGGTAACCTTAAACGGAAAAGCAAATGATAACCTGCGATTACCTTATGCTGACCTTGTTCAAGGAGGAACGCTAAAACTTAAAATGGATGCGCAAGCTGTAAAATAAAAAACACGTTGTTGATTTGTATTTACTACTGGGATGCATGACAAAAATCCTTATGCAACCATTTGTAACACATGCGTGACCACAATGGCAAACAAGTAGAGTATAAATAAAAAAATCCCTGGTGAAAGCCAGGGATTTTGCGTTATCAGATCTTGGTCTTATTCGGCCAATTTTTTATACTGTTCATATCTCCACATCGCATTGTTTTGCGTTGCTTCGAACAACTCTTTCGCTTCATCGGGGAAGCTAAGCTGGAGAGATGAGTAACGAACTTCACCTAAGATGAAGTTTTGGAATTTATCCCAGTCAGGTTCTTTGCTATCCAAAGAGAACGGGTTTTGTCCGGTACCTTCTAATGCGGGATTATATCTCCACAAATGCCAGTATCCGCAATCAACCGCCAATTTTTCTTCGAGTTGTGTTTTACCCATACCGGCTCTGATACCGTGGTTGATACATGGTGCATAAGCAATGATGATAGAGGGGCCGTCGAATGCTTCGGCTTCTTTCACTGCTTTGAGGAATTGAGCTTGGTTTGCGCCCATCGCTACTTGTGCCACGTAAACGTACCCGTAGGATTTAGCGATCATACCCAAATCTTTCTTGCGGATTTTCTTTCCGGAAGTGGCGAATTTAGCCACAGCGCCCGCCGGTGTAGATTTAGACGATTGTCCGCCGGTGTTACTATAAACCTCGGTATCTACAACCAACACGTTCACATTTTCGCCAGAAGCCAACACGTGGTCCAATCCACCGAAACCGATGTCATAAGCCCAACCGTCTCCACCGAAGATCCATTGTGATTTTTTAGCCAAATATTGTTTCAATTCCACGATTTCGCGGCAATATTTACAGTCGCATTTCGCAGCCAACTCAGCGATTTGGTTGCCCAAATTTTTACTTTCTACGCGGTCTTCGCGTTTTTCAATCCATTGTGTAAATAAGCCTTTCAACTCGTCAGTGCAGCAGGTGCAGCCTTCGATAGCTTCTTTCATGATACGCTCGATACGGTCGCGCATTTTGCGAACCGCTGTTGCCATACCAAATCCATATTCGGCATTGTCTTCAAACAGTGAGTTAGCCCACGCCGGACCGTTGCCGGATTTGTAATTTTTGCAATAAGGTGTCGCCGGAGCAGATCCTCCGTAGATAGAAGAGCATCCTGTCGCGTTAGCCACCATCATCTCTTCACCGTATAATTGCGTGATCAACTTGATGTATGGTGTTTCACCACAACCTGCGCAAGCTCCGGAGAACTCAAACAACGGTTGTGCAAACTGGCTGTTTTTCACATTGGCAGTCACATCGATAAGTTCGTCTTTGTAAGTTACTTTCTTTTGAGAATAGTCCCAACGATCCACTTCGTTCATTTGTGTAGCAAGCGGTTTCATCTCCAATGCTTTGGTTTTTGCAGGGCAAATGTCGGCACAGTTGCCGCAACCCATACAATCCAATGCGGAAACTTGCATGCGGAATTGTAATCCTTCCAAGCCTTTGCCTATCGCTTTTATTGTTTCGGTGCCTGCCGGAGCGTTTTTCAACTCTTCTTCAGTGAAAAGAACCGGACGGATAGCAGCGTGAGGGCATACGTAAGAGCATTGGTTACACTGGATACAGTTTGCCGGAATCCATTCGGGAACGCTTGCAGCTACACCGCGTTTTTCGTATTCGGTGGTTCCTGCAGGGAAAGTACCGTCTTCGTAACCGTTGAACGCGCTCACGGGAAGATCGTTTCCTTTTTGTGCCAACATAGGCTCTACCACTTTCTTGATAAACTCGGGAATAGCTCTCGTGTCTTCTTCTTTTTTGATTTCGATAGATGCCCACTCAGCCGGAATTTCCACTTTGGTAACGGCAGCACCCGCGTCAACAGCAGCGTAGTTCATCTTCACAATCTCTTCACCTTTACGTCCGTACGATTTGTCGATGGCTTTCTTCATCTCTTTCATAGCCAATTCGTAAGGAATTACTTCGGATATTTTGAAGAATGCCGATTGCAAGATGGTATTGGTTCTGTTACCCAAACCAATCTCTTCAGCAATTTTAGTAGCATCGATGATGTACATGCTGATGTTGTTTGCAGCTAAATACTTCTTCACGTGATCAGGCAGTTGGTTCTTAGTGTCTTCCACATTCCAAATAGAGTTGTATAAGAAAGTACCGCCTTTTTTCAAACCTCTCAAGCAATTATATTTATGAATATAGCTGGGCACGTGAACGGCCACGAAGTCGGGAGTATTCACTAAGTATGGCGCTTGGATCGGACAATCGCCGAAACGGAGGTGAGAGCAAGTGTAACCGCCGGATTTCTTACTGTCGTAATCGAAATAAGCTTGGCAATATTTATCGGTAGTTTCACCGATAATCTTGATAGAGTTCTTGTTAGCACCTACTGTACCGTCAGCGCCCAAACCGTAGAATTTTGCTTCGTAAGTTCCTTGCGGAAGCACCACGATTTCGGGAAGTAAAGGAAGTGATTTGTGAGTCACGTCATCCACAATACCCACGGTGAATTGGTTTTTCGGAGTGGCAGATGCCAAATTCTCGAAAACTGACAACATGTGTGCCGGAGTAGTATCTTTAGAAGATAATCCATAGCGGCCACCCACGATCAACGGTTTGTTAGAGGATTTGTCGAATGCTTCAACGATATCTAAATACAACGGATCGCCGTTTGCACCTTGCTCTTTCGTTCTGTCCAAAACACAGATTCTTTTTACCGTTTTCGGCATCACTGCATTCATATATTTCACAGAGAAAGGACGATAGAGGTGAACAGAAACCACACCCACTTTTTTGCCTTCTTTATTCAATTTATCCACAACTGTTTTCAACACGTCAGTGATGGAGCCCATAGCAACCACGATGTCAGTAGCATCAGCTGCGCCGTAGTAAGTAAAAGGAGCATACTCGCGTCCGGTGATTTTACTCACTTGTTTCATATAATCAGCCACGATATCGGGAAGAACATCGTAGTATTTATTTTGCGCTTCGCGGGTTTGGAAATAGATATCCGGATTTTGCGCTGTTCCGCGAGTGCAAGAATGGTTAGGATTCAATGCACTTTCTCTGAAAGATTTCAATGCGTCCCAATCCACTAACTCTTTCAATTTATCTTGATCTGCAGCCTCTATTTTTTGGATTTCGTGGGAAGTACGGAAGCCGTCGAAGAAATGCAAGAAAGGAATACGGCTTTTGATAGCAGCAAGGTGTGCTACGGGAGCCAAATCCATGATTTCCTGTACAGAACCTGTTGCCAACATAGCGAAACCTGTTTGACGAGTGCTCATCACATCGGAGTGGTCGCCAAAGATAGAAAGCGCTTGTGCCGCCAATGCGCGTGCCGAAACATGGAAAACGCCCGGAAGCAATTCGCCGGCAATTTTATACATGTTGGGAATCATCAACAACAACCCTTGAGATGCTGTGTATGTGGTGGTTAACGCTCCAGCTTGTAAGCTGCCGTGTACCGCTCCGGCAGCACCGGCCTCAGATTGCATCTCCACAACCTGTACGGTTTCACCGAATATGTTTTTTCTGCCGAATGCGGCCCATTCATCCACAAACTCCGCCATTGTAGACGAGGGAGTGATAGGATAGATTGCAGCTACTTCACTGAACATATACGCAACGTGAGCTGCAGCTTGATTTCCGTCGCATGTCATAAATTTTTTCTCTGCCATAACTTATTGATATTAAAATTGTTATATGGTGTTTTTTTCGTCCGATAAAACAGTGGCAAAGCTACAATTTTTTTCCGATACAAACAAGCTTCAAGACAGGGCGGAAAATCCCTACCCTCAACCTCCCTTTCCCCTATATTTACCACACAAAAACAAACCACAATATGAAAAAAATAGTTTTACTCCTTATCTTCTTGTTGTCCATAATCTTATCCTATTCATAATCTCTGAAAGATTCTACCCAAGAGACCTTGTGCGGCTTGACCAATGAGGAATATTGTAACTACTAACCCCCTATCACTCAGTATGTTATTTTGGGAAGAATTTCATAAGAGGCTACACAGAAGTTACACAGAGAGCATGGAGGATCACGGAGAACCACAGAGAATTGAAAACTGAACAGAACAACAACTTGTAACTTTCCGGCAACGGCTCCATCGATATCAGCCACCTTGCCCCGGGAGTTTAGATCCTGAAGATCGCAGAGCAGGGACAAGTGCGGCATGAGAAGATTGTGTTGCAGAAATAAGCTATTACACTAAAATGGCTCCTTGGCTTGAAGAGACAAAACTTTTTTTGTACCTCGTTATTTACTACCTTTGCCCCTTTGTTTCAAAACCCTATTTATGATGAAAAAAACTTTATTTTTAGTATTGATTATCAATATTTTATTATCAACAATATCTTTTTCTTTTTGCGGTGTTTCGGCAGAAAAACCGACAAAGGAAGAGAAGAGAAAAAACCGTGTCCCATGGTTGCACCGCGATACGGTTTTTATGAACCAAAAAATTACTACTTCCGAATATACGGAAACGAAGAATGATTGGGGTGTAACTATCGGTGGTTTTATCTGTACCGATCTTTTTTGGGACAGCCGCGAGATGGTCGGGGCGCGTGATGGCGGTATCCTGCTTTACCCCGCGGCACCCCGTTGGGATGCTGATGATAAGGATATCAACGCTACACCTTCCTTCAATTTCCTGGCCATGAATAGCCGATTGTCGGTTCGAATTTCAGCACCATCGGTACTGAAAGCACAGGTGGGCGGATTTATCGAGGGCTGGTTCATGGGGGCATCCAATGACGGGATGAACAATTTCGCTCTGCGCCATTCTTATATCCGGTTGAGCTGGTCGAAAAATGCTCTGTTGGTTGGACAAACTTGGCATCCGATGTTCACCGAAAACTGTTTTGCCGCCACGTTGGCCGCCAGCACCGGCGCACCTTTCCAGCCTTTTTCCCGCGCTCCGCAAGTACGCTTCACTCAGCAACTTGGGAAGCCATTGCGATTGATGCTCTATGCCAACACCCAACTCGATCAGCCTTCTGTGGGACTAAATGGATCCTCGTCGGAATATCTTCGCCGCAGCGCCATTCCCGAGGCGGGTTTTCAATTTCAATACTCGAAAGACCACGAGAATGCGGAAAGGAACAGTTCCACCCATTTCCTGATCGGCATTGGGGCAGATTACAAACGACTGATTCCAAGATTAGTGACTGCAGACAACCACAAGACGAAAAAAGGAGTGAATTGCGGCGCTGCGCTGCTTTTTGCCCATTTCAAATACACAAAAAACGGCGAAAAAAGAACCTCTTTCGGCGTGAAAGCCAAAGGGTTCTACGGAGGCGGTTACAATGAAATGCTGATGCTTGGCGGTTATACCGTGAAAAAATACAACGAAGGAATGCTTAACTTCAACAATGATTTTGATTACACCACGATAAATATGTTCTCTGGTTGGCTTGATCTCTATGCTGAACACGGCAAATGGGAATTTGGCATCTTCAACGGATATTGCAAGAATTTGGGTGCCTACAGCGAGATACAGGAACCTGGCGTTTGCTGGGGTAGAGGTATCGGGATCGACCATCTGTATCGCGCGAGCATCCGCACGAAATTCAATGCCGGCAAATTGCAAATCGGCGTTGAACCAGAGTATACACTCGCTTACTATGGCAGGGAGTTGGATAATTACGGCAAAGTGGCGAAATCCGATGAAACCGACAACATCGTTCACGGACTTAGATTGTTACTCTCGATGACACTCTTTTTTTAATCACCCCTCGCTTCTTTCTCCTTTTTCACCTCTCGTAATGCGCACTCCTCGCTACAAGAGTCGCAGTTGTTCTCCCCTTTCCGGAGCTTGCGGAAACGTGTTATAATTCGCCAAACCAGAGCGATAATTGCTAATCCGAAGATTGCATATACTATGTAATATTGCCAAGACACAGGGATTGATTTTGGACTGCAAAATTACAGAAATTTCAAAATTCACATCGTTTTAGTTGTTTATGAGTGATTGTATATTTCTATTCAATATAAATATGCTAATATCAAGTAAAACTACAGATATGACAGATTGAATAATCCGCAAGTTCATCTATTTCTTGTTGGTTTATCGCTCGTCATTCGTTGCCATGCTAACTGTTGCTAAAAATTGTATATTCGCGACCGTTTTTAAAACCCGCAAAATAGTGAATTATGGAAGAAAATAACAAGACAAATGGGGCAAGATACTCAGACGAGGAACTAGAGGAATTTCGTCAATTGATTGAGTCTAAAATAGAAGAAGCGAAAAACGGAATGGGCGTTTATTTGGACGCTTATAACAATTCGGGAAACGACACAATGGATACTTCCCCCACCTTCAAGGTGTTAGAAGAAGGAAATCAAGTGCTTTCTAAAGAGGAAAATAGCCGGTTGGCTGCCCGTTTGGACAAGCATATCAAAAATTTGGAAGCCGCTTTGATCCGCATCGAAAATAAAACATACGGGGTTTGTCGTATTACAGGACAACTCATCGCAAAAGAGAGACTTAAAAGTGTTCCACACGCTACACTTAGCTTCGATGCAAAAGTCAACGAAAAAAAATAACGAGTGAGTCAGAAAAATCAGAAAATAGTACTCTTTTCGATTGTCGCCGTTATTCTTATTCTCGATCAGATACTTAAGATTTGGATAAAAACCAATATGTGCTTGGGCGAACAAATACCGTTGCTGGGCAATTGGTTTAATCTTTTTTTCATCGAAAACGAAGGGATGGCGTTCGGTATTAGTTTGGGTGAGAAATTCGGGAAACTGTTGCTCTCATTGCTACGTATTGTCGTGGTATGCTTCCTTTTTTATTACATCATCAAACAGATAAAACGCGCCAAAACAGACACGATCACGGTGGTGATCTTCGGGCTGATCATTGCGGGTGCATTGGGAAATATTATAGATTCAGCGTTTTATGGACTCATTTTTAACGAAAGTACAGTTTTTGCTCCGGCGACCGCTTTCCCCGAAGAGGGTGGCTATGCACCTTTTCTCTTTGGAAAAGTGGTAGATATGTTCTATCTGAAACTCTTTCTTATACCCGAATGGTTCCCGCTTTGGGGAGGCATCTATTTCTTTCCCGCCATCTTTAATATTGCTGACGCATGTGTCACTGTCGGGCTGGTATTACTGCTGATTTTCAATAAACGGATTTTTGAAAAGGAACCGGCGAGCGAAGAAATAGAGTTACATACTCATGAGGAAATAGTTGAATAATGTCATTGTCAAAAGAGAGAAAAAAACAAGAGCTCTTGGACTTTTTTTTGAAAAATGGATTCTCAAAATCTATTGAAGAGATTGCCGACGGGTTGCACATTACCACACGAACAATATTTAATCGCTACAAAACTATTGCCAATATTGAAACAGAAGTGCTTGATATTTGGCGAGAAGAAATTGAGAGGAGACTCAACGATAAATTTGAGTACTGCAATCACGGCATTGAGAAACTGCTCTTTATCATCTTCGAGCTAAAGCGATGCCATCAAAAGGAAAACGAATTCTTCAAACGGGTTTTTCAAAGGGATATTAAAGGGTGCCGTTTCCTCGATACGATAGTTTATAATATCATCATTTCAGAGTATAGAAGAGGGTATTTTAACGAATTTATCGACAAAAAAAGCTACATCCCGTTCTTTCTTCATAACGTAATTTATTATTTAACCGAAAATCCAGCCATTGATGTTATTGTCTTCGCATTATATCCTATTTTATCCGAAAGAGGCTGCGAATTATTGCGGGATATCGACATTGACATTTTGTTAGAATAACATCTTTAAAGAGAAAATATAAATATAATCAAATGATAATCAGATATATGAATAGCTAAAATGCAGAGATTATAAAAAAATACTATCAGAAGTTGCACAAGTTAAAAAATATGTTACTTTTGCAACCTCAAAATCAACGAGC
>JAJDJJ010000074.1 GCA_030267125.1 Bacteroidales bacterium OttesenSCG-928-B11 | reverse complement strand
AAAAAAAGGCAAAACTTCACAAATTTCATATAAAATGACTAAAAAGAAGTAATGGCAAAATATAGCAAGAAGATAGTTGATGCAATTTGTTCGCTTATCAAAGCGGACAGTTATACTATTGCCAAAATCTGCAAGAATGTAGGCATTTTAAAGGATACTTATTACAGTTGGTTAAAGGCAAAAACTGACAAATCGGACACTATTAAAAAGGTGTGTTGTCCTTTTTGAGCCGTTCCGGATATGACAAATTCACGTCATTACTTGGTGGATAACCGTAAAATCGGCGTATTATAGTGATACAGAATACATTGATCCCAATAAAAATAAAACAAAATCATTGTCGCATCAAATATAATAACTATTTTTGCCGCGCTTATCATTAGATCAACAGGTGGAACGTTCCGCCGGTATTGCTTGGTGGTTTTTTTGTTCCATTCAGGAAGAAAACAATTGCGGTGTGTACCCCCGTGTAACGTCTGTAATGGACTTGCAGCCTGTTGATGAGGTGATAAGCAGCGGGAAAGGCACACCGTTTTTTGCGCCTATAATACTATAAAAACATCAATCATGGAATTATTAGAACAAAAACAAACGGCAAAGGAGGACAAAGCGCATGCAGATGGGAGCCACTCCATAACCATAAGCACGGCAACGCACGCACTTATCGAATGCTTGGATTCATTGAATAAGCATTGGGAACAAACGCGCGTTGCGTTAAGCAAAACCTATGGTGAAAAGGACACGTATGATCTTATGGAACAGGAATACAACCCGGCGTTCGACCAGCTGAAAACCGCCGTGCAGGGGTTCTTGTTGTATTCAATCGAGGGAAACATGGGTAAGATTGATTACAAAGAGATATAAACTTCAACAAGTTGCCGGCAAATCGTTTTATCGTACATTTGCCGGCGGCTTTGCAATAAAAATATAGTTATGGAAAAAGAAGAATATTTTGTTTTAGATGATAAGCATGAGAAATACCCGCCATATTCATCACAATGTTGGTTCTGCAAGCATTTTGGCAACTTTGAATGTCCAGCATTTCCAGATGGGATACCTGATAAATACTTATCAGGTAAGCGAATCCATGATGAAATAGACGAAAATCAAGTTGGTTATACCGTTTTTACTGAACTGACTTAGTTTTTGAATATTTTACCCCATATTTCTTGGAAAACTTTTTCCAAATAAGATGACAATGAATTGATCGAGAAAATAATTGGCAATTCCGACAAGGAATTTTATATAGAAACGGCTCATGTTATCAGCAAGATGGCTGATATTTTGCAACTCGCTGAAATCACAAAAAATAAAGAATTGGAAAAAGCGGCAAGAAAAATGTGCGCCTCGTCCGAATCAGATTGGGATAAAATGGCAAGAAGCGAATATGAAAAAGGCATCATTGTTGATTGACCAATTTTCAACAGTTGTCTTTGAAAAGCTATCACGGCATATTGAATGCAAAGATATAGATGTGTTATTTAATAAAACGGAGGGTTATAGACCTACCAGCACTGTATATGACACTGAATAACAGACGATTAAAAAAGTTGCACACGAAATTGCACACGATTTTACTCAAAAATAGTCTATTTTTGTATCACTATAATACACTTGCAATGCAATTGCACTACATTTGCATAAATTGAAATAACGATGAATAATTATGCCGACATAAAGAAGCCTGACAAAATTCCAAAAGACCTTTGGTTTTTACTTCAATATGCGGTCATGTATGATTTTGAACGATTGTCAAACATTGTAAATCGCATCAATAGAGAGGGTAAAACACTTGTTGCGGTTTATCCGGGTGTACCTGAATTGATGAAAGGAATTAATGTTTCTGAAATGGAATATGTAGGTTCAATAATTGATGGTGGTTTGTATCTGAAATGAGTATTGCCCCTATCATAAAAATTTTGACTATATTTGTGATTCAATAACCCGTCTTACAAAGGTAGTCCCTATCTTTTTTGTTGCCCGTTTGTTACCCACAAAGGAATATAGGCGGGTTATTTTTATGCCGTTTTGTCCCCAATTTGTCCCTTTTGTCTGTTTTGGTCAAATAAATGTTTCCGTTTATATGCCTGATATATAATGATAAAAGCGAGGTGTTAACCCCGCTTTAAATGTTTTCACAACGGAATAATCCTTATTGTGATTTGCTTCAAAATATGCGGCAAAAATAACATAAAAAATCACTTTTTCACAAATTCTCATTATAAAAAATGTATTTTTGACTTTTATTTTTAATAATCAAATCATGAAGAAAATATTAGGATTAGATTTGGGAACCAATAGTATTGGGTGGGCTGTTATTTCAACCGATGAAAATGGCAATCTGTGCAAAATTGACGGGATGGGTAGTCGGATTATTCCGATGAGTCAAGATATTTTAGGAAATTTCGATAAAGGAAATTCCATTTCTCAGACTGCGGAACGAACAGGTTTTCGAGGAACACGTCGTTTGCGTGAACGTCATTTGTTGCGTCGCGAACGTTTACACAGAGTGCTTCACTGTATGGGTTTTCTTCCCAAACATTATGAAAATCAAATCGACTTTGAAAAACGTTTAGGGAAATTCCAAACAGACACTGAACCAAAATTGGTTTGGAGGGAAACAGAGAATGGAGAATTTGAATTTCTTTTCCAAAACTCTTTTAACGAAATGCTGAATGAGTTTGCCCAATCACAACCACAATTATTATCAGACAATAAAAAAATCCCATACGATTGGACAATTTATTATCTCCGAAAAAAAGCACTTCAACAAAAAATAGAAAAAGAAGAATTGGCTTGGTTGATTCTCAATTTCAATCAAAAGCGCGGATATTATCAGTTGCGTGGCGAAGAAGAGGAAGAAAATCCAAATAAACGGGTTGAGTATTATGCGTTGAAAGTGGTGGATGTTACGGCTGACGAACCTCAAAAAGGGAAAACGGATATTTGGTATAATGTCATCCTGGAAAATGGGTGGATCTATCGGCGTTCGAGCAAAAATCCTCTATTCGACTGGATTGGGAAAGAGAAGGAGTTTATTGTTACAACAGACTTGAACGATGACGGAAGCGTAAAAACAGATAAAGACGGTGCCGAGAAACGTTCGTTTCGTGCTCCTTCAGGGGACGATTGGGCATTATTAAAAAAGAAAACAGAAGCTGATATCGACAAAAGTCAAAAAACAGTAGGAACCTATATCTATGAAACATTGCTGTCTAATCCAAACCAAAAGATAAAAGGGAAATTAGTTCGTACTATCGAACGTAAATTCTACAAAGAAGAATTACGTCAAATTCTTGAAAAACAAAAAGAATTTCATTCGGAATTACAAGATAAAACTTTGTTTGAACAATGTGCCAACGAACTTTATACTTATAACGATTCTCATAAAAGTACTTTATTACAGCACGCCGATTTCACCAAATTATTTTTAGAGGATATCATTTTTTATCAGCGCCCATTGAAAAGCAAAAAATCGTTGATTAGCAATTGTCAATACGAATTTCGCATTTTCAAAAACGAAAATGGGATTTACGAAAAATCACCTCTGAAATGTATTGCCAAATCGAATCCTCTATTTCAAGAGTTTCGTTTGTGGCAATTTATTCATAATCTTCGGATTTACGAGCGGGAAAAAGAGGTTGCCGGAAAATTGCAAACCGATGTAGATGTTACTTCTGAATTTCTACCGACAACAGAGGAGCGTGTGCAACTTTTTGATTGGCTGAATGACCGAAAAGAGATCAAACAAGACACATTGCTGAATTCTTATTTCAAGATAAAAAAGAAAAAAGGCGAAGACAAATTGCCTTATCGTTGGAATTATGTGGAAGACAAGGAATACCCTTGCAACGAAACACGTGGACAAATGCTTACTCGTTTAACAAAGGCAGAGATTGGCAAAGATTTTCTGACAAAAGAAAATGAATTTGCTCTTTGGCATATTTTATATTCGGTTGAAGATAAAACTGAAATCAAAAAAGCATTAGAAAAGTTCGCTCTAAAACACAAATTAAATGATGCTTTTGTGGAGCAATTTGCTAAGTTTCCACCATTCAAAAAAGAGTATGGTTCTTATTCCGAAAAAGCAATCAAAAAGTTGCTGCCATTGATGCGAATGGGAAAATATTGGAATCAGGATGACATTTGCGAAGATGCGATTAGGCAATTGAATTCTATCATTGAACGATTGGAATATTTAAGTCAAAATGATGTCAAAATAGAAAATGTGACAGATGATGAGGTTCCGAAACAAGTATTGAAAAGTTTTGCCAAATTATCAGGCGAAAACAACAATTTTTATTCTGGATTAAACACTTATCAGGCTTGCTATGCTGTTTACGGCCGCCATTCCGAATCAAGTGAAATTACCATTTGGAAAACACCGCAAGATATTGACGAATATTTGAAGGAATTCAAACAACATTCCCTTCGGAATCCGATTGTGGAGCAAGTTATTACAGAAACGCTTCGTGTGGTTCGCGATATTTGGAAAAAATATGGCGATATATCTGAGATTCATGTGGAATTGGGACGGGAAATGAAAAATCCTGCCGACAAACGAGCCAAAATGACTCAGCAAGTTACCGATAACGAAAACACCAATCTTCGAATCAAGGCCTTGTTGATGGAGTTGAAAAACGACAATGATATTGAAAACGTTCGTCCGTATTCGCCAAGTCAACAAGAAATTCTTCGCATTTACGAAGAGGGCGTTCTCAATTCGGTTGAGAATATTGATGATGATATTTTGAAAATTTCGAAATTAGCTCAACCTTCAAAATCGGAATTAACTCGTTATAAATTGTGGTTAGAGCAAAAATACCGTTCGCCATACACCGGCGAGATTATTCCATTGGGAAAACTGTTTACTTCGGCTTATGAAATAGAGCATGTTATTCCGCAATCACGTTATTTTGATGATTCTTTCAGCAACAAAGTCATTTGCGAAGCAGAAGTTAATAAATTGAAAGACAATCAACTGGGTTATGAATTTATCAAAAATCATTCGGGCGAAAAAGTAGAGCTGAATTTCGGAAAAACGGTAACAGTATTTACAGTTGAGGAATATGAGAAATTTGTAAAGGATAATTACCGGAAGATCTGGACTAAAATGAATAAATTGCTGATGGAAGATATTCCTGATGGATTTATCGAACGCCAATTGAATGACAGTCGCTATATCAGCAAAGTGGTTAAAGGATTATTGTCGAATATGGTTCGTGAAGAAAACGAACAGGAAGCGACTTCAAAAAATGTGATTTCCTGTACCGGCGGAATCACTTCCATATTAAAACAAGACTGGGGATTGAATGATGTATGGAATCGCATTATCACACCACGTTTCGAACGGCTGAATGAATTGACGAACAGCAATCATTTTGGCGAATGGACAGATAAAGAAGGAAAACGAGTTTTTCAGATAGAGATGCCGTTGGAGTTACAAAAAGGCTTTAGCAAGAAACGTATCGACCACCGCCACCATGCACTCGATGCTTTAATAATTGCTTGTGCAACACGCAGTCATATCAATTATTTGAATAATGAATCGGCAAAAAAAGATGCAAAAACTTCGCGCTACGATTTGAAACATAAATTGTGCTTCAAAACAAAACCCGACGAAAAAGGAAATTACAAATGGCAGTTTCATAAGCCATGGGATGCTTTTACGCAGGATGCACAAATAGCTTTAGAAAATATCATTATCAGTTTCAAGCAGAATTTGCGTATAATCAATAAAAGTGTCAACTATTTTCAATCATATAAGGATGAAAACGGCGTTTTGCAAACCGATAAAAATGGAAATCCGATAAAAACAAAGCGCAAACAGATAAAAGGCGACAACTGGGCTATTCGGAAACCGTTGCATAAAGATACGGTCGCTGGAATTGTTAATCTTCGATTCAAAAAACAAGTAACTCTTTCTGTGGCAATTGATGAATGGGAGAATATTGTGAATAAAAATCTAAAAACAAAAATCAAGCAATTAATCAACGAAGGATTCGACAAAAAGAAAATTCAGAAATTTTTTACTCAGCAAGAAAACAAATGGCAGGGAGTGGATATATCGAAGCCCGAGATTTATTATTTCAGCAATGCTAAAGACATATTGGTCGCTTCACGTTCAAGTTTAGATATCTCATTTAACTCGAAAAAAATAGAAAGCGTTACCGATACCGGAATTCAACAAATTCTACTTCGTCATTTAGAAAAGTATAACGAAGAAAAAGACGGAAAAATAATCGAACGCCCCGATTTGGCATTTTCGCCCGAAGGCATTGAAGAGATGAATAAAAATATTGTCGAACTGAACAATGGCAAAAAACACCAGCCGATTTTAAAAGTTCGCACTTACGAGCCAAAAGGAAATAAATTCAATGTCGGAAACGCAGGAAATAAGGGAGATAAATTTGTCGAGGCTGCCAAAGGAACCAATCTGTTTTTTGCAATATATGCAGATAAAGAGGGGAATAGAAGCTATGAAACTATTCCGTTGAATATTGTCGTGGAGCGATTGAAACAAGGATTAAAAGAAGTTCCCGAACAGAAAATTGTTATAGAAAAAGGAGAAGAAAAAGAGTTAAACCTACTGTTCTCTTTATCACCTAACGATTTGGTTTATGTACCAACTGAGGAGGAATTGGAAAGTGGAGTCAATTTTGAAAAGATTAAACCCGAAAGAGTTTATAAAATGGTTTCTTCTTCGGGAAATCAATGCTTCTTTGTTCCCAATTTTATTGCAACACCAATTGTTCAGACAAAAGAATTAGGAGCAAATAACAAATCGGAAAAATCGTGGGATGGGATAATGATAAAACAAAAATGCGAGAAGTTAAAAACGGATAGGTTAGGGAGAGTAGAAAGGCATTTTGTCAGAAATATTTAAGAATAAGATTAATCTGATTAATTTTGAAGCAAATCACAACAAACTTTACGGATTCGCATGTTTTTTATTTTTGACAAAACGCCTTCAATGTACTCAAATTTCCGAATGGAAGAAATTGAATTTTTGCATGCGTTAGCATGCCTACCCTTATTTATTTTAGGGACGGCAAAAATAGTAAAAAAACATATCGATTACAATAGTAAAGTTTAAAAATACATTTTTATGAAAAATATGAATTTTGATTATCACAAAACAATAAAATCATGGCAAACGAAAAAGTAAAATCTGAAGGTAAATGCCTATTTTGCGGGAAAACATTCTCAAAATCGGGAATTAATCGCCATTTAAAACACATTTAGAACAAAAATCGGAAGAGAAAGATGCAAAGCAAGGGAAGTCATATTTAGTCAAAGTAGAAACCAATCCTAATTTGGGAACAACCGGATATTTCCTTTCTCTTTGGGTAGATGGCGAAACGGCTATGGAAGAAATAGACATCTTTCTACGTAAAATATGGTTAGATTGTTGTGACCATTTGAGTGCATTTCGAAATCCGGCACAGCTACAGAGAGGTGGATGGAATTTTTTTGAAGCAATGGAATTGATAGTGCAAGGAAAAACAAAAGAATATGAAAAACTGATGGAAGAAGGAAACGGCGAAATTCCCATGAGCAGAAAAGTGAGCAAAGTTTTTCACAAAGATCTGAAATTGGAATATGAGTGTGATTTTGGTAGCACAACCGCACTACAACTAACAGTTGTTGAAGAATTTTCGATAAAAGCAGATGCAAATACTGTATTGCTTTCACGAAACGAGCCGTTGGAAATACTTTGTGGTAGTTGCAAAAAAGAACCGGCAACAGAGATGTGTATTGCGCACGGCTGGGATGAAAGCTCCCTTTTCTGTCCCAAATGCGCAAAAAAACATGCGAAGGAATGTGAAGATTTTGAGGATTATGCCGCTATGCCTGTCGTTAATTCACCACGTATGGGTGTTTGTGGATATGGAGGCGGAGCTATAGATAAGGAACGAGACGGCGTTTATAAAGGGTGAGGCTAACTGAAAAGTAGGACGCGGATAAACTTAGAAGCGCACCCTTATATTCAGCCGAAAATTTGCCAACAATGAATTATTTTACAAATCTTAAATCTTGAATCTTAAATCTTAAATCCTTCCTCCCATGATCAAAAGAACCCTCTACTTCAGCAATCCGGCTTACCTTTCGGTGAGAGATGAGCAACTGATTATTAAATTTCCGGAAATTGAAAAGAATGACACACTTCCGGAGTCTTTCAAAAAAGATCAACAGCGGAGTGTTCCGATTGAGGATATTGGGGTTATTATTTTGGATAACAGGCAGATCACCTTGACGCATGGCGTGTTAGAGAAGTTGTTGGATAATAATTGCGCGGTCATCACCTGCAATAGCAATCGCATGCCCTACGGGTTGATGCTACCTCTTTCCGGAAATACATTGCAGAGCGAGCGGTTCCGCCATCAGATTGATGCTACATTGCCCTTGAAAAAGCAGTTGTGGCAACAGACGATTGCGGCGAAGATAGAGAATCAGGGATTGGTGCTGAAGGAGTTGCGTGGTTGCGAAACCGGTAATATGTTCCAGTGGGCGAGCAAAGTGCGGAGTGGCGATCCGGAGAATTTGGAAGCCCGTGCAGCCGCCTACTATTGGTCGCAACTTTTTTCGCAATATCCCGATTTTACCCGAAAAAGGGAAGGAGTATGGCCGAATATATTGTTGAATTACGGGTATGCGATTTTGCGAGCCATCGTCGCCCGTGGGTTAGTCGGCACCGGCTTGCTGCCCACCTTGGGTATCCACCATCACAATCGGTATAATGCTTACTGTCTGGCCGATGACATCATGGAGCCTTATCGCCCGTTTGTGGATAGATTAGTATTTGAATTGACACAAAAATTTCAGGGCGAAGAACTTGCGAAAGAATTGAAAGCTGAACTATTGCAAATCCCGGTATTGGATGTCCGGATCAATGAGAGACGAAGCCCGTTGATGGTGGCTGTCAATACCACCACAACCTCTCTCTATAAATGCTACTCAGGTGAAAACAGAAAAATAATATATCCAAGAATTGATTGATTTAGAATCAATGGAACGTTTAAGTGAATATCGTATCATGTGGGTTTTAGTCTTTTTCGATTTGCCAACTGAAACCAAGAAAGAACGCAAGGCCTATACCGATTTCCGCAAAAAATTGGTGAAAGATGGTTTTAGTATGTTTCAGTTTTCCATTTACCTGCGACATTGCTCCAGCAGTGAGAATATGGAAGTGCATATTAAACGGGTGAAACGGGCGCTTCCCGAAAAAGGGAGTGTCGGGATTTTGACCATTACCGATAAACAATTCGGGAGCATGGAGCTGTTTTACGGACCGAAAGAGCAACCAAAAGCTCCTGTTTCGCAGCAATTAGAGCTATTTTAGAATGAAAAATTCGATATATTATGCTCCAAATTAGCAATTAGGACACAAATGCAATTCTACTCTTCGGAAAATAACGGGCAACTATCGCTATCTTTTTGATAGTTTCGGAATGAATACGGAAACATTTGTTTATCCTTATATTAATTTACTCTTTCTTTTCTTTACGGAGTTACAGATAACGCTGAGAGCTGCGAGATTTTCTGTATGAGATTATGTCTAAGTGACTTATGTTTAGGTTAATGTAGCTGGATTGTTACAGAAGTTCAATCGGTATATAATCCCCGAAAACATGGAATTAAATTTTATTAATATATTTTTATATATTTGCAGCGTAATAATTAACGGCTATCATTACTAAAACAAAACTACCATGACTGCCTTACAACTTCCCGAAGTCGAAAACAAAATCATCACAATCAGAGATACGCCTTGCATTCTCGACAGTGATGTCGCTATATTATATGGCGTGGAAACCAAAAGAATCAACGAAGCTGTTCGCAATAATCCCGACAAATTTCCGGAAGGATATGTGATTTTCTTAGATGAAATTGAATGGGCCAACTTGAAGTCGAAAAATTCGACTTCAAGTTGGGGAGGGGTTCGTAAATTGCTCAACGCATTCACCGAGAAAGGATTATACATGCTTGCAACGATCCTGAAAAGTCCATCCGCCATACAAACCACCATTGCCATTGTAGAGACATTCGCAAAATTTAGAGAGTTATACCGAATGGTGAGTGAAATTCCGGAGACCGAAGACAAGGAACTTCAAAATACGCTGATGCAGAAAAGCGGAAACATCATTGCCGATCTGTTGGGAAGCGATCTTGCAGTGACAGACGCCGAAACCAGCATCGAACTCAATCTGGCGCTATTCAAAGTGAAACACACCGTAAAGCGGAAACACGCTGAGCAACAGGAGTAAAAGGCAATTAATGCCCAGATGAAAATCGTCCCGGTGTATATCCATTCAAATCTGCATTATCCGGTGTGCTATTTTCCGAGACAAACCTGGCCATTTCCTACAATTTAGTACCACTTTGATTTCCAGGGGACAAGAAGTTTGGAATTAGTTTTATGGGAAATAGAGTAAAAAAACGGTCATTATTAACGCAAAAGTGCAACGGGGCATGGATGTTTTTTGAAAGGAAAAATAGAATTAAAGAGACGAAAAACGAGGTGGGGTACTTAATTCTCACCAAAAATCCATTCGATTTTTA